>CABQJA010000123.1 GCA_902464345.1 uncultured Clostridium sp. | reverse complement strand
AAGAACTTTTCTTCCTATTGCCTTAAATGTACTTCCAGTTCCTTTATTATTTAATTCTGCATTTTTCCCTTTCAGCAACCAAAAAATAAACTCAGAAGAAACCTTTGTTTCATCTGGTGTTAAAGCAGCAAGTCCACGTCCTATACAGCAGTTTTCTTTTGCATAATTCATTGCACCTATTGGTGCTCTTACAGAAATGAGTATATCTTGTGGTGCTGCTATTTTAGTTGGATCGGTGCACCATTTTCTTGTTATAGGATATCTTTCTCCAAAGTCAGCATTTCCTTGAAAGAAAGGCACTCCCTCACCATCATCATTATAACTATCTGAATTCGGTGACTGTCCCATATTTATGACACATACATCTTTTAACATCACATATTGCATCTACATCATCCCCACAAATCCGAATTTGTACATCCTTTCCTCAACATTTATCTATCAATCATCACTTTTTAACAATCAAAAATCATACTTAGATTCCCAACAGTTTTTTCAATTCTGTCATATCCTGCTGTATCTCTTTCTCAAGTTCTTCAATTTTTCCAATAATGGTCTCCGTTGATTCGTATTCTACCTTTTCATATACAACTTCTTTATACTTATTAATGGAGAGATCATAATCATTTGCTACAATATCCGCAAGCGGGACCATAAAGCTCTGCTCTGTTCTGGCTCTATCCTTTTCCTGTTCACGATTCTGAAATCTTTCAATGATATCCGGTATATCATTATCTGTGATTTCCTGTCGCTTATCATCCAGACTATAACCATCTGCCTTCATATCATAGAACCATACCTGATCCGTTCCGCCATTTCCGGTTTTCGTGAAAATAAGTATTGCCGTAGATACTCCGGCATATGGCTTAAAGACACCACTTGGCATAGAAATTACAGCATCCAGTTTATTTTTTTCAAGAATCTCTTTCCGGATCTGCTTATGTGCATTACTTGCCCCAAACAGCACACCATCCGGAACAATTACAGCTGCTCTTCCACCTTTTTTCAAAATTCGTAGGAACAATGCGAGGAATAGCAATTCTGTTTTCTTTGTTTTAGTCACTTTTAATAAATCTGCCGAAACCGCCTCGTAGTCCAGGCTTCCCTTGAATGGCGGATTCGCCAGAACTAAGGAATATTTCTCAATATCCTTATTCGCTTCCGATAAACTGTCACGATATGAGATATTCGGATTATCTACCCCATGAAGCAGCATATTCATGGCACCAATTCGTAACATCGTTCTGTCCATATCATTTCCATAGAACATCGTGTTATTAAAATGCTCCCTGAGCTTTGCATTCAGAAACATTTCTTCATGATTCTTTCTAAGGTAATCCTGTGCTTCAATTAAGAATCCGGCACTTCCCATCGCCGGGTCAATAATCGTATCTTCCGGCTGCGGCTGAACTAACGCAACCATCATCTTAATAATATGACGCGGTGTCCTGAACTGACCATTGGTACCGGCTGTTGCAACCTTGGACAGCAAGTATTCGTACAGATCCCCCTTTGAATCCTCATCACCAAGCTCCAGTTTATCAATCCCATCTACGATCTTGGTAAGCATTGCTCCCGTTGGAATCTTAAAAATAGCATCTCCCATATAACGTGTATATGCGGAATCTCCATCCTGATGTAAGTTCTTGATAAACGGGAAAACTCCATTCATCACAACCTCATACATCTCATCAGCCGAGCCCAGATTTTTAAATTTACTCCATCTATACTTCTGACATTCATCAGGAAACATGGATTCATATGGTACGCCTAAAAAATTAGCCTCATTTTCTTTTGTCGTTTCCACATCATCCAACTGCTTTATAAACAATAAATACGTAAACTGTTCAATTACATCTAATGGATTGGTAATACCTCCTGTCCAGAATGTTTCCCATATTCTGTCAATTTTATTTCTTAATTCCCCTGTAATCATTTGTCCCTCCAGCTTGTAAAGAATGAACTCATTATAGCACATCCCTTTATAAATTTAAATAAAGCACTATCTTTCTACCGGCTCTCAACAACAGCCTTTCTTAATTGATATGCCGCCGAACTGATCGGATGCGTGCTGTCATATACCAGACATATATTCCTTGGCGGTATCTCCTCCTTCAGCGCGATTTCCACGATTTCCTTTCTGGCTATTGCTTCCTGTGCCATAGGCTCCGGCAGAAATGCCAGACCTAACTCATTCTTTACCAATGACAGGATCTGATCCGTCGTAGCCGCTTCGGTATCCGGCTCTAATTCCAGCCCATATGTTAAAAACAGATCCTTATAGAACTTATATGTCATAGTCTCTTTTCCCAAACAGATCAGAGGATAGCTCTTTACTTCTTTTAACGATAATTCCTGACTTGCCAGTGCCGTAAACGTCGTTCCTCCGACCAGCTTTTCCCGAAATGGCTGTAACAGGATCGTCTTAAGCGGCTCCTCTGCATATACCGGCGTTGATACAACCGCAAAATCCACCGTTCCGTTCTTCACTGCCTTAATCGCCTCCGGTGTGGAATGATTATAGATCTTAAGCCTTATTCCCGGATGCACCATATGAAAAGACTTCAACCTGCTTAACAGGAATATATTCAGTGCTGTTTCACTGGCCCCGATAGAAATACTTCCGTGTAAGAGACTTGTACTGTCCGTGATCTCCTCTTCCGCTGCAAGTATCTGTGTCATCGCCGCAGACACCCGTACATAGAGCTTCTCTCCTTCCGGAGTTAATTGCACTCCACGATTATTTCTTATAAGTAACGTTGTTCCCATCTGTTGCTCCATACAGTTCATTGCCCGCGTTACATTCGGCTGACTATTTCCTAATGTACGCGCCGCTTTTGTAAAATTCCGATACTTTGCAACATAATAAAAAATCTTATAATATTCAAAATTAACGTCCATAAGCAGTCCTTTATCATATCAAATAATTATATCAGTTATATCAATTATGATTTTTACTTATTGCTACGGCAATAGTATAATCGAACCGAAATGAAAATACAAGAAGGAGCTGATTATTATGAGAGACACGGCTATTTTCCCGCGGGAAGAAAAATCTGAAGTCTTATTCCAAAAGATACTGGATGATCCATGGGCATGTAATAAACTGTTTCATACATTCTGTGATTATCTGTTTTATAACGATGATTCCGATACCTGTCTTTCACCTGAGGAATTTGCACAGACATTATTTGATTGCTACGCTAACAAAGACCTATCTGCGTTTCTGATGGCAATCACCCAGAACACCTTATTTGATCTGTTAAGAAATGCGTTTCTGATTCCGTATCGTTTCAATGCAGACGGCACACAGAACCCACTGATCATGACCGATCCTAATGGGGAGCTCCTGCCTGACTATAAAAATCTGGCACACGATAAAGATTACCAGCATTTTTACAGCATCTATGAGAATTTAATAAACCGAAAAAATATCTTTTTCGCAAAAGCCTATCGCTACAGTCATACATATGCTGAAGATTCCTCAGCCGTAGAGCAACGGATTCTTGAAGAAAATACCGGCATTCTGCTTATACGTGAGCTGCCGGATACCGTCAAACTGAAAGAAACCGAGGCCGAAGCCTACAGTGCGGTATGGGATCTGATGCTGGAGCTGGAGAAAAACCTTCCTACCGCATACATATTCTATGGACAGGATTCCTTCGTGGAAGATAACAAACGGTTTGATGAACTCGGTATCTTCCTGCCAAATTCCATCTTTCTGCACAATCTGGAACACCATGTAGAGAAAGCCGAGGCGATCATCAATGCCAAAGACTGATTTCATTGACCGTATAGAAAAGAATCATATGGAAATCCCATGGCATGATTATACAAATGCTGACAGCAATGCCCTGATCGCCGAAGCGGATCTGATCGAGAAAGCTTCCGTCATCGGACGTGTCGGATTAATTATGCTGTCCTGCGGAACAGGGGCCTGGCGTGTTCGTACTTCCATGAACAAGCTGTCAAAAGAACTTGGCGTTACCTGCACTGTCGATGTCGGACTCATGTCGATCGAATTCAACTGCTTTGACGGTAATGACTGTGTTTCTCAATCACTCAGTATTGCAAATACCGGTGTAAACACCTCAAAGCTGTATCGTATGGAGCAATTTGTTGATAATTTCCCGAATGAAGAAGCACACCTGACCGGCGAAATAATCCATAAACGGCTGGATGAGATTGAACAGATCCATGCACTGTATTCCCCTGCAATATTAGGTCTTGCAGCGGCACTTGCATGCTGTTCCTTTACATTTCTTCTCGGCGGCGGTCCGATTGAGATGTGTCTCGCATTTATCGCTGCCGGCATCGGTAATCTGATCCGTACGAAGCTAATCAAGCATCACTTTACCCTGTATATGAATATAGCTATATCGATATCCGCCGCCTGCCTGATATATGCAATGCTGTTAAAGCTTGCGATCGTGCTGTTTCATATTCCTGCCGTTCACGAAGCAGGCTATATATGTTCCATGCTTTTTATCATACCCGGATTCCCGTTTATCACAAGCGGGATCGACCTGGCTAAGCTGGATCTCCGTTCCGGACTTGAACGGCTGACCTACTCCATCATCATTGTACTGGTTGCCACTATTTTTGCCTGGATCATGGCATTGCTATTGCACCTACAGCCCGAGGACTTTTCCGAGCTGAACCTTAATAATATAGCATACCTGCTTCTAAGACTGATCACCAGCTTCTGCGGTGTGTTTGGTTTCTCAATCATGTTTAACAGTTCCATTCCTATGGCAGCTACGGCCGCACTGATCGGATCGATCGCCAATACATTACGTCTGGAGCTTATTGATTTTACGGGAATGCCCGCTGCCGTTGCCGCCTTTATCGGTGCTGCCGCCGCCGGACTCCTGGCTTCCGCTATCAAACAATATAACGGATATCCGCGTATTTCATTAACGGTCCCATCCATTGTTATTATGGTTCCCGGACTTTACTTATATCGTGCAATCTATAACTTCGGCATCATGTCCCTGACGGATGCCGTCTCATGGTTTACATCCGCGATTCTGATCATCACAGCATTGCCACTTGGACTTATCTTTGCCAGAATCCTTACGGACCGTACCTTCCGCTACTGCACGTAATGCTTATCATGATACATTCATTTCTATATAAGGAGGATATTATATTATGCTAACTTCTGTAACAGGTATTAACTGGGGTGATGAAGGAAAGGGAAGAGTCATTGACCTGCTTTCCGAGCAGGCGGATATTGTTGTCCGCTATCAGGGCGGCAACAATGCCGGCCACACAGTCGTGACCGACCAAGGAAAATTCATCTTGAATCTTCTCCCTTCCGGAATCCTTCACAAAAACGTTGTATGCGTGCTTGGCGATGGCATGGTCATTGACCTGGAGCACCTTACCAATGAGATTGCCCAGATAGAAAAACGGGGAATCACCGTAGATGCCGATCATTTAAAGCTCTCTAAAAAAGCTACGATCTCTATGCCATGGCACAGGATTCAGGACGAGCTAGAGGAAACCCGGCTTGCCAGGACCGGTTCTGCCTTTGGCTCTACCAAACGTGGAATCGCCTATGTTTACAGTGACAAATATCGTAAGAAAACACTTCGCCTCGGCGATCTCCTGCATTTAGATGACGAATCCATGCAGGCACGTTTAAGGACCATTCTCGAGTCCAAGAATCTGGAGCTTGCCGGATGTTATCATCAGGAACCGATGTCTTATCCGGCTCTTCTTGCCTGGTGTAAAGAACAGGCCGCCAAATTCAGTCCATATATATGCGACACCGGTTCCTATATCGACCATGCTCTTTCTGAGGGCAAACATGTTATTCTGGAGGCACAGCTTGGTGCCTTAAGAGATATCGACTACGGTATCTTCCCATATACCTCCAGTTCCTCCACAATCTCAGCCTACGGTCCGATCGGTGCAGGAATTCCGGGCAGACATGCCGATCATGTAGTCGGCGTCCTGAAAGCATATTCCACCTGTGTCGGAGCCGGTCCTTTTGTCGCTGAGCATGCAGTCCCCGAAGCCTGGCAGCAGGAACTCCGAGTTGCCGGAGGAGAATTCGGTGCTGCGACCGGACGTCCGCGTCGTGTCGGTCCTTTTGATGCTGTCGCAAGCCGCTATGGTCTGAAATGTCAGGGTGCCGACAAGATCGCGCTTACAAAGTTAGATGTATTAAGCTCCATGAAAGAGATTCCGATCATCACAGGATACAAGGATGCCGGCGGCTCTCCGGTCGAATTCGATCCAACCGATAACCTGGATCTCTGCACTCCAATCGTAGATACTCTTCCCGGCTGGCAGGAGGATATCACGAAATGCAGAACCTATGATGCACTCCCTGCAAATGCCCGCGCCTATATTCAGACTATCGAAGAAATGATCCATGCAAGGATCAACTTTGTTTCCGTCGGTGCAAAACGTGACGAATACTTAATTAAAGGAGAATGGCTATGAGACATTTAATCACCCCTACAGACTTAACCGTGGATGAAACGCTGGATATCCTGAACCTTGCTGAACGCATCCGCTCCAACCCGAAATTATATCGTCACGTTGCTGACGGCCGACAGCTTGCTACTCTTTTCTATGAACCAAGTACCAGAACACGGCTGTCATTCGAGTCCGCCATGCTGAGTCTCGGTGGACAAACACTGGGCTTCTCCAGTGCTGACCAGTCAAGTGCAACCAAGGGCGAAACCGTAGCCGATACCACCCGTGTCATCAGCTGCTATGCCGATATTATTGCAATGCGGCATCCTAAGGAAGGGGCGCCT
>CABQJA010000122.1 GCA_902464345.1 uncultured Clostridium sp. | reverse complement strand
AAGGCCGATAATCCCAATGACAATGACAGCTCATATGTATAAAACAGGTATGCCATCGTTACAAAAAACAGATACTGCAGATAGGTCATAGCCCGTAATACCCACAGCCGGTTCCAGAATGCGAACTTCGACACAACTGTTTCCAGAACAGCAAGCACTAAGGTTCCGATTGGAAGCACCATGTACCATGCATGGAACCGTTCCAGTTCCCCACAAAAGGACACGATCAGAAATACCAGCAGCAAGCCATACAAAACCCGATGAAGTTTTAACTGAAATTGATGATGCTCTAAGATATCTTCATCCAACATACTTATTTCCTCCAGTAAATCGTTACAATATCTCCATTATGTAATTCATCAAAAGGCTCTGCCTTCTGTCCGTTCAGCTGCATGACCAGCTCTGTCCCCTGTACCGTTGATGTATCAAACTTCATTGCATCAATTGCTTCTACAAACACATACTTCTCCTTGCCGGTCAGCGTATAGCTTTTATCATTGGCTAAAATCGAAATACTGTTTTCGGATCTGGCCGTTTCTTCCGTTCCCGGTACGATCTCCGTTTCCTGAATTTCCGGCACTGCCGGTTTCTCTTCCGTTTCCTCCGGTTCAGCCACCAGATCCCGGAATTTTAACTCCTGCGACCAGTCCACGGAAAAATTCTCATACACTTTGGTATCTCCGGCTGCTTCCTCATGATTTACCATGATCCGTCCCTCCGGATGAATATCCAGAAACTGAAGCAGCTGCTCCAGAGTATAATAATTCAGGATTTCGATTCGGTCCTGATCCTGAATCTGATAATATTCCGACTGAAGTTTCTCATTTACACTGGCAAACTTCGGGCAGGATACCCGGTGTCCGTTCACCTGAAATGTAATCGTCTTCTGAAATTCCGGTATCTGACTCAGGGTAAGACCTGCATCTTCCCCTTTCGTTGATATACGGATCGTAATCTGATCATTTGCCTCAATTGCGGTATTGATGGAAGCTTCTCTGCCGTTTACCGAAATCACAGCCGCCTCGCCCTGCATACCACGTACGAACCGGCTTTTACCGTTCAATGTATAGTTCAGGTCTGCTCCCCGCTTCGGGAATACATCCTCATTCTTCAATCCCAGCTGCATTGCCGCATCAAAGACTGTCAGATGATTATTGTTATACAATCTGACTCTTGCATCATTCACAAGTACAAACATAAAATGATTCTTCTGATCATAGTAATTCAGACAGATACCGATCGGCGTTACCAGTAACGGATCCTTCTTTACATTCGGCACATGCATATGAATATTCTGCATAACCTCCTCACCCCGGAGTGCGACCCGCTCCTCCGGCAGCTCCAGCCATGCAGCCAATGCCGCTGTAAATCCACTGATCTTACCGCCACCGCCTACTACAAACACAGCACTTACTGCCTTGCCGCCATTCAGCTCCCGGATCTTATCTGCGATACTTCCGGTAATCTCCCGCACTACAGCCTCTGTCTTTGCATACACCTCTGCCGGTGTGATCTTATGTGAAATCCCCATAATGTCCTTATAGGTCAGGCTCTTCCGTTTCGGTGAGATCATCTTTATCTTCTCTGCCGTCGCAAAATCCACCAGATACTCCTTCACCAGTACTTCCGTAATCTCATCGCCTGCAGATGGGATCATACCGTAACCGATAATACTTCCGTCCTTCGTTACACAGATATCCGAGGTACCGGCTCCGACATCCACCAGACAGATATTCAATAATCTGTAATTCTGTGGAATCGCCACATTCATTGCCGCGATTGGCTCCAGTGTCAGATTCGACACTACCAGATCTGCCTGTTCAACTGCAGCATATAGACCATCCACTACCTCTTCCGGCAAAAATGTTGCCAGAACATCTCCGGCGATCTTATATGCCTTATGTCCCTCCAGATTCGTAATCTCATATCCATTCAGATAATACTTGATCACCGTATAGCCTACGCAGAAAAATTTCTCTTCGGTTCCGATCTCCTGTAACAGCTGCTCATGTGCCCGCTCAACACCAAGCATTTCCAGAGAATGGATATACTCCAGATTCACCACCGTCTGATCATGAAACTCGTACTCTCCATAACCCACCGCAGTCTTTAACACACGTCCGGCAGCCGCAATACTCACCTCATGAAGCGGACGTTCCAGCTGCAGCTCCAGCTCATGCTTTACAAACCGGATAGATTCTGCCACCTGTGCAATGTCATGGATCTGTCCATCGATCATAGCCCGTGTTTCATGAAGCCTTACCGCCTGTGCAACCACATGAAATCCAGTAACATCCTGATATCCAACTGTTCCCACAATACTTCTGGTTCCGATATCGAGACCAAATACCAGAGGCTGTGGATATTTTGATATTGCTTCCATACCTGCTCCTGTCATTCCAATACTACTTCCAGTTTATCATAATCCTATTGAGACTTCAATAAACCATCCACCTGTTTTTCTGTATCCTCAAAGGATAATGAATTATCGATCCAGGCAGATGTATTCTGTCTGTAATACGCTTCATCCGACTGATTTTTCATTACAGCCCTGCACTTTTCTTCCGTATATCCGCGACTCTCCATCAGACGTTTGATCCGTATGGATTCCTCTACATATACGTACCAGATTTCATCGCAGATTGCCGTATATCCGTCCTCTATCAATAGTGCAGCTTCTATGACAAACAGCTGACAGCTGCCACTCTGTTTCTGCTGTTCAATCTCATTCCGGATCCATGCCTTTACCGCCGGATGCACGATCTCATTTAACTGTTTTAAACGATCCGTATCCTGAAAGACCATCTGTCCAAGTGCCGCCCGGTTAATGGTCCCGTCTGCATGAAACACAGTCTCCGGAAACACCGCTTTTATCTTCTCATATGCAGCCTGTCCCGGCTCCATCAGATCATGTGCAACCCGATCCGCCTCTACAATATATGCCTGATATTTGTCACGGAGCAAATTAAGAACCGTGCTTTTCCCGGAGCCGATCCCGCCTGTTATCCCGATTATCTTCATTTGTACCATCCCCTATTTTGCATCATACCAGTTATCTGCCTCATGAATATCAATATCCAGAGGCACCAGCAGTTCTACTGCCTGCTCCATTTCCTCATGAAGGATCTGTACCACATCCTCTATCTCGTCTCCGGCCGTCTCGATCAACAGCTCATCATGGATCTGCAGAATCAGTCTGGACTTCCGTCCTTCCCGGATCAGCCGGCTGCGCACCCGGTTCATGGCGATCTTTATAATATCAGCAGCGGTTCCCTGAATCGGAGAATTCATAGCGATCCGTTCCCCGAAATTCCGTTGCATAAAATTGCTTGACTGAATCTCCGGCACCGGCCGCAGTCTGTGATACATGGTTTCTACCGTACCGCTTTCTTTCGCACGAGCCACCTGTGCATCCAGAAATTCCTTGATCTTCGGATAGGTCTTAAAATAGCGTTCGATATAATCCGCTGCTTCCTTTCTCGAAATATCCAGATCCTGACTCAGTCCATATGCACTGATACCATATACGATTCCGAAATTAACCGCCTTTGCATTCCGTCTCTGTAACGGTGTCACTTCCTCAATCGGGACGCCAAAGACCTCCGACGCCGTGGAAGCATGGATATCCCGGTTATGGCGAAATGCATCCAGAAGCGTCTCGTCCTGTGACAGATGCGCCAGTACCCGTAGCTCGATCTGTGAATAATCCGCATCCACAAATACAAATCCGTCCTTCGGTATAAATACCTTTCGAATCATGCGTCCCAGCGGCATCCGGATCGGTATATTCTGAAGATTCGGTTCTGTACTGCTGATTCTTCCGGTTGCGGTGATCGTCTGATGAAATCTGCCGTGTATCCGTTCATCCGGTGCAATGTAAGCAGCCAGTCCATCCGCATAGGTGGATTTTAGCTTCGTCAATTGCCGGTATTCCAGAATTTCCGAAATGATCGGATGCTCCTGCTTGATCTTTTCAAGAACCTCCACATTGGTCGAATATCCGGTTTTCGTTTTCTTCGCCCCCGGCAGGTTCATATGCTCAAACAGCACCTCACCCAATTGCTTCGGTGACTGGATATTAAACTCTTCGCCTGCCAGCTCATGAATATGCTGCTCCAGCTGTCTGATCCGCTCTGCCAGCTGCATGCCGTATTCCTGCAGTGCCTCACGCCGTACCCGGATTCCGTAATATTCCATATCATATAACGCATAAATGGTCGGACATTCGATCTTCCAGTACAGCTCCAGCATATTCTTATCCTTCAGCATGGTCTCTATCCGAAGTCCCGCCTGAAATGCCGTACACACCTCATATCCAAGCATTTTTTTGATCTCCTCTGCCTGGAGATTCAATGCCGTGATTTCCTGTTTTCCCATCAGTTCCTTTTGTGATGGCAGTGTGATTCCCAAGATATCTCTTGCAATATCATCATAATAATACGTATCCTTTAGCGGATTCAGCAGATAGCATGCAATTGCCAGATCCAGGATCTCACCCTCTGTCACTGTATGCTCCAGACCGTGCAGCTGATGCTTCCAGCCAATGGTCACTCTTTTTCCTGCTGTCTTCATATATGTTCCGACCTGTTCCGTCAGATAAGCCTCTGTCATAAAGCCACCGGCCGGAACCAGATAACAGGTCTCTGCTTCCATTGCAAATAAAATACCAAGCAGTCCCTGATCTCCCATTACACATTGAAGTGCAGAGTACGGGCAATCAAACAGCCGCCGGAACACCGGTTCCGCTTCCATAAGATCTTCCAGCACCTGCACAGTCACATTCATGGTGTTCGGTACCTCTGCCGGCACGGTAAACCGCTTCAGCACACTCTTTAACTCCAGCTGTTTAAATAACTGATATGCCTGTTCATTAAACATATCCTCAATCAGCATGGAATCAAGGCTGATATCCAGCGGGCAGTCCAGCTTGATCGTTGCCAGCTGCTTGCTCATCAATGCCTGTTCATAATATTCCTTCAGATTCTCCCTTGCCTTATTGGGCTTGATCTCATCAATGTGTGCATAAGCATTTTCAATAGACTGATACTGTTCAATAATCTTAGTTGCCGTCTTTTCTCCGATTCCCGGCACTCCCGGAATATTATCCGAAGCATCTCCCATCAGCCCTTTTACATCAATAAAGGCAACCGGCGACACCAGATATCGTTCCTGTACATCTTTGGCATAATAATCTTCAATAATCGTTCCTGACAGCTTGGTTTTCGGAATCCGGACCAGAATATCATCCGTTGCCAGCTGAAGCAGATCCCGGTCTCCGGATACGATCGTCACCCGATATCCGGCATCCCTTCCCTTACGGGACAACGTGCCGATCAGATCATCCGCCTCAAAGCCTCCCTGTTCTATTGTCTGTATATTCATTGCGTGCAGAACCTCTTTCATCACAGGGACCTGCTCCCGCAATTCCTCCGGCATAGGCTTTCTGGTTCCCTTATATGCCTCATATTGCAGATGCCGGAACGTCGGCTGATGTACATCAAAGGCCACACATAAATGTGTCGGCTGTTCTTCATCCATCAGTTTCAGTAATATATTCAAAAATCCCAGAATCGCATTGGTATGCAACCCCTGTGAATTCGATAATACCGGAAGTCCATAATATGCTCTGTTTAAAATACTGTGTCCGTCAATCAGCAGTAGTTTCTTCTCCATTCGGCTCTCCTTCCTCCGGCTGCGCAGCCTGCTCCTGCAGGTACTTCTGCAGCCGCTCATAATAGCTGGTCGTATCCGTTTTTCTGGACTGCTCCAGATATTCCGGCAGATCAAATATCTTATAATCATCCGGATGAAACAGCTTTTTCCCGAAATAATCATAATAATAGTACTCGGACTGTGCTGCTTTTATTGCCGCCTGTGCTTCCTGATACACCTTCTCCTGATGACTCTCATAGGCAAAAAATCCCATGGTGATACAGGCCGCCACGATCAGTACGATCGTCGATCCGGTCAGCTTTCTGCGATTCTGAAGATGCTTATATTCACTGTTCAGCTTTTCCTCCATCTGCTCCTTATAGCTGGTTGTCGGCACAATATCATCATCCAGCTGCTTCATACCGACCATCAGTGTATAATAAATCTCCAGCTCCTCCGCACAGTTGCTGCATCCCCGGATATGCCGGATAAATTCCAGCTTCTCCCCATTATCCAGTTTATCTTCTATAAATGCTACAATCTTGGATTGTGCCTCCAGACAATTCATATTATATCACCAGCTTTATTTTCTAATCGTATTATAGTAAAAACGCACCTGCAAAAACGTCATATTTTCATAAATATTCATCCGGATCCGCGTCCACTCCTGCTGACTCCCCAGATAATAAATATCGGTCAGATTATTGCATCCATCAAAGATATGGTTACCGAGATACCCTACATGCGGGAGCAGGATCTGCCGCAGATTATAGCAATATTCAAATGCATAATTTCCGATTCCCATTAACTGATCCGGCATAATCACGGTCTGCAGATACGGACAATTGAAAAATGCGGTATCATCGATCAGCCGCAGTCCCGGCGGCAGCTTCACATTTACAACATTGGTATAGGCAAACGCTCTCCTGGCGATCACACGCACCGGATAATTCTCAATATATTCCGGAATCACCAGGATCTGTCCCTGAAACGGTCTGGTCAGTCCCAGTATGATAATCTCCCGCTGATCCGTAATCGCATAGCGAAGCCATCCGTCCTTGGTAACCTTCACCTTCAGACGTCCTGTAATGTTATGATCATGTTTTGAAAAATAGATGCACATACAAATGGTAAATATATACATAAATACCACAAATACACCGAAG
>CABQJA010000121.1 GCA_902464345.1 uncultured Clostridium sp. | reverse complement strand
ATCGTTAATCACCACAATATTATTTCATCAATATCCTGAATAACAGAAACATTCCGCTGCTGTTTCTTGGACTGAGCGCTATCATTGATTTGCTTACAGACATCTAGAAGTGCAAGGTAACTGATCATTCTTCGTCTGCTCTCTGTATCTGATTGCCGATAAAATTCAATTATATAATTTTCATCTGTTACATAATCTATGTGGGCAGTCTGTTCTGCATTTTCTTCGTAACAAAGCAATGCCACAAGCGTCATATCCAGTGCCTTGCATATAGACACCAGTTTATCCGCCTGTGGATTAATCTGCTTCTTCCGCCAATCGCTGATCGTACTGGTCGCAATACCGGTTCTTCTGGACAGTTCTGTCTGGCTCATATGTAGTTCTTCAAGTCTTGCAAATATTTTTTCATATATCTTCATGGCACAATATCCTTTTCTCTATCTTTTTATTTCCGATTTTTCGGATATTGTATCATGAATAATCTCTTTTAGCAATACTCCAGCAGTTCTATAAATTGCGGTTTGTGGAGATGACTCCGTCCGCCGCTCCGGCTGTAAGCGGATGCAGGATCTAGCATTAAATATGAGCTGTCGCCTTCTGTCCTATATTTCATGTGCGGCAAGCTCTCGCACCTGCCAGCACGTAGCGGTACATAGGACTGCACAATACGCAGTCCAAGAACCGACGTGCTTCTAGGACCGCACATAAAATAAGGACAGAGGCTCCATTTTCACTGTACCGAAATCCTGCCCGCAAAGAACCGGAGTCTGGTGCATGTCAATCCCACCTCATCAAATTCGGTTTGGGGAGATGATAAACTGTAGCAGCCGGAGCTTCTGTCATATACCCCTGGTGGGGCTCTAGAAGCACGTTGGCAGATGCGAGAGCTTGCCCCACAGGGGTATATGACACGAAGCGACAGCGGGAAGAAACCTTCATCTATATAAACCGCAATCTGTCTGCTCGTTCAAAATAACGCATAGCCGGTTCTATCCCTGCATCAATTCCTCCAATGCTTCAAGCTTCCTGCTGACCACCTTTTTATCCTTCGTCCCCTTATCACGATCGTACTCGTCAAAGCAGAGGCCGTCCAGCTTCTCCAGTCTCCGTGTACGATAACTCCTCTGATACTCATCCAGAAACTCCGCGAACTTCCGGTCCTCCAATCCGGATTTCGTGAAACGATAAAATAACGTAATCCAGATAAATGCATTCTTGGAGGTAAACAATTCATAGCATCTCTCATTACAATCCTCCAGCAATACCTCCAGGCGATCCAGGCATTCCTCAAAGCTCCGAAACTCCTCTTCCGTTCCATATTGGTTCAGATATGAGCAGAGTGCCTTCGGTGAACTCTTCCACTGCTCCATATGAAACATTGCCATAACTGACTCACATACTACTCGATTATAAAGCCCTCTGGTATGTTCCCGCTCTGTAAATGTGCCGCAATCCTTAAAAAATCGATGTTCACTTAGCATCCGGATATCCCTTGCATAATTATCGATATATGTAAATGCCTTCTGCATCGCATTCATCCCGGTATGATTATTATACCTGCGAACCAGCTTCGATATCTGCTTCATGGTACAATCCTGATGAATCACGGTCTTTAACTGATACTCATTAAACTGATCCTTCAACTCATCCGGCAGCTCCCCATATGTCTTATCTCGGATGTCAAATATCGCCGTTTCCCATATAATATTTCCGTCGGCATCCCGCCGCACCTTACCGGAAGCATCCCGGCTCTGTCGCTCATACTCTATCTCGGAATCTTCGATCGCCGATGTAATCTTATAATTTCCAAACCGGAAATTAGCCAGGGAAGAACTTCTCTGTAACCCGTCAATAATCCATGCCTGATTCGTTCCTGCTTCCTCACCCAATATAATTTCCGGAATATAATCATCGGTCAGTACCGTTACGATCAATTCATTGATCATTGCGGCATTAAACTGACCGGACAACCGCTGTACATCCTGATCGGAACGGATCTCCTCTTTATTAATCTTTGTCAGAAATCGTTCTAATGTAAATGTCTGTGACATCACTTTCTTTGCTTTTCTCGCCATAATACCTGCTCTCCTTCCGTTTTTCCGTTCGTCTGTTCATCCTGTCCTGCTATCCTATAGCAGGATCCTATCGATACAGGATCCTATCGATACAGAATCCTGACATTCTCATATGCCCGGATTCCAAGGATCTGATCCGTATAATCCTGCTTCGTCATATGAAGTTGATCGCGGATCTCTTTCTCACCATATCCATCCATCATCAATGTAACCACCTGCCGCTGCTTCCGGGACAGTCGCTTCATATACTGTATGATCCGCTCATCCGCCAAAGCATCTACCCTCTCTACCACAACCTCTTCCATGTTGAAATCCGATGCCAGCTGTTCAACGGCTTCTATATCCTCCTCACGGTATCCCCACATGGTATGCTTCTTACGATTCCGATCCCGGATATAGGTCGTAAATCTCCGATTAATATTACCACTCAGATAATGCTCAAACTGACAATCCCGTTCCTCGTCATAGCGTTCCACGCTGTCACGCAATGCTTCCAACGCAATACTATAAAGATCATCATAATCCATCTGCGAAATGCCTCCGATTCTCTGTATCTTCGGATAACACATCTGCTTTAACCGTCGCATTTCGTTTTCACAATAAGTTTCTAAAATCTGTTCTTTTTCCGTTTTATTCATATGTATCTGTCTCCTTTTTTATTTTCATTCCCTGTCCGACCGCGTATGATTTATTCAAATATTAGAACAAGTGTTCTTATTTGTCAACCACTTTTCTAAATTTTTCTATTTCGTTTTAAGCAAATCAGCCCCTCAACAAGTGAATGAATATATGAGACCAAAAAATCGAACAAAAGAAAGGATGACACACTATGTATTTAACACAAAATCAAACATCAAACCCACGTATATTTCACGGTCTGATCTACCAGTCAGACTTCAATACATCCTGTAACGAGAGCCGGCATATAGCCGAACGCATTGCACAGGATGAGAGCTTTAACCGGCTCTGTGCACAGAATTATTCCGATATGCAAAGGAGGGCTTACTATGAATCCATGCGGACTGAGAATTAAAACCATTGAAGCATCTACCCTGTTAGAATATCAGGAAGGACGGCGTACCTTTTACAATTATAAGGAATCCCTGTTTCCAAACAGTCTCTTTCTTGATTTTCTGTTATCACAGGGTATCACCGTACAGAAAAACGGAACGACCAGAGATCTTCTCTGTTTTACCTTTCAATACAGTACCGAGACCTGTAACCGGGCAGCCATCCGCGAACGCTTCTACCAGGATGGTGTGACCGTAGAGTATCAGACACGCCGTCGAACCGGTGAGATCCTTACCGAGCAGATACACTATCGGATGCTGTATCGAAGCACCGGCAAAGCCAAACGTGGTGCCTGTCTGTTCATCTGTGACCGCCTGTATCAGACGGCCCATGAGTTTCTGTACATGGGAATTCAACTTCCGGCTATGAATGCACCATTAGTTGAAATCAGTGCCTATGCACCTCTGGTTTCCAGTTCCATTATGGATCGCATCTGTATTCATCCGGAAAATATCCTGATACTGAAAGATGTGACCCGCACCTTTCAAACCAATGTGGTTTCTGTTGAAACCAATGAATCTAACCATTGTATTGCAAAACATCTTACAGATTATATGGTAAAAAACACACTTTTTGACGGACAGGCCCTGATCGATGACGGATTATTTCCGCAATGGGCAGAAGGCTATATCCTGCTCCGACACCATTTCTGTAAGATGGCGGCCTTCCGAACCAGAATTCAGGATTTTTTCCGTGATTATTTCGGAGATACCTATGCGACTGCCACGGTAACCGATATGTTCGGTATTCAGCATAACGTCCGCGATATTGAGGTCATCACTACGGACAACGCAATGAAATGGCTGAAATTCGATGTGTCCTATCCGGATTGGTGTCAGAATGTCCATGCCAACGGCTGCCAGTTCGGAATTATAAAGACCGCACATGAAAGCAAGCTCGGCAACGTCCAACGCATGAGCTATCAGATGGTCAACTCCTTAGACCTGTCCTCTATGGAAGCGGTCACAAAAGAATCCGTTAATTATGTCAACCAATTAAAGCAGGAAGATGATGTGTTTCTTCATTATTTAGAGCAAAACCAGAATTTCTCCAATGACTATCAGGTACTTCTGGCTCTGTGTCGGCAGAACCCGGACTTTATCCGAAGTACATATTTCAGAGATCGACGCCGATCCGTAATTCAGGGTTATGTCTGCCATATGCGCAGCGGACATCTGATTCAGAACGCAGATAATCTGGTTCTGGTCGGCTCTCCCTATGCCATGCTCTTATACGGAGCTACCGGAGATGCTTCCTCCGTTGACCTTGATACCACCTTTCAGCCGGAACCGGATGCCATCCAATGCTATACCAGTCGCTTTGCAGACGGTGACTATCTGGCAGGCTTCCGCAGTCCGTTTAACGGCCGCGGCAATCTGAGCTACCTTCATAATGTACATGATCCACGCTTCGATGCTTACTTCCCTTTCGGCAGGCAGGTCCTTGCCGTCAATCTGATCGGGACGGACTTTCAGGATCGTAATAATGGCTCGGATCAGGACTCCGACAGTCTCTACACGACAAATCAACCGGAAATCGTGGCTCATGCCCGCCACTGCTACCGGACCTATCCGACGATCGTCAACAACCTGACAAGGGAGCAGACGCACTACACCAACTCACCGGCTGCCTATGCCGCAATGGACCATATGCTAGCCGGTGCTCAGGCTGCGATCGGAGATTCCAGCAATCTGGCACAGCTGGCCCAGACCTATTCCTATAACTATCCGGATCCATACTATGAGGATGCCATCTGTATCCTGTCTGTTCTGGCCCAGGCCGCGATCGATAATGCCAAGCGCCGCTTCTCCATTCGAATTCCGGAAGAAATCAACCGCATTCGGCGTGCCATGGACATCGCCACACACGGCTACCCGGTATTCTGGTCTGTCATCAAGCCAGATGTAGATCCTCAGAAATTAAATCCGGAACTGGTATGCCCTATGAACTACCTGTATCAGCTTAAGCTCCCCCGCTGTCCAAAGCAGCCACCGGCGCTCCCCATGTCCCACTTTTTCTGTAAATATGAAATGCATACCAATATCCGCACCTGTCGCAAGGTAGAGCAGCTGATCGCTGACTACTCCTTACAGCTCTATGGCTATAACACTTCGGCAAATCCGGATGATACCGACTATCTCCTGCTCAGGGAGGACTTTGAAAATCTGATATCGGACATCCGGCGTATCCGTATCTCTTCCAATTATCTGGGTCTCTTCTCCTGGATTATCGACCGATGCTTTAAGATTCTGCCGGGAACGATCCGCAACCAGAAGAACATTTCCTCCACTGTGCACAAAAATCGCTCACTGATGCTGAAGGTTCTATATGAGATCAATCCGGATAATCTTCTGAAATGCTTTGCCGGTCATTCCGACGCCGATTCCGATGTCCACTCCGATGTGTCGGAAACTGTACAGACTGAAACTGTGCAGACTTAATTCCCTCTGCCTGCCGTTTCCCCTTGATTCTACCGGCTTTGCACCACATCTCCGAAATCCTCTTATGAAGAAGGAGTGTGCACAACTCTTATCATCAGTCAGGAGGATCTCAAACCATGGATTCCAGAAGCTTACTCCTGCAAACGCAGGTAGACCTTGCACCCGGTATTGCCATTCGCATCCCTACGGTGGGCGAAATCCTGCAGAACGAGCGGTTGTATTATCAGACAACCTACTCTCTGACTGCCACCCCATTCCAGAACATGGTGCAGCTGGATGATCTGGGGATTGACTTCACCACCATCAGCGAATGGCAGCTTTTCATTCAAACCTTCTTAGCCTATGCCCACTCCGGCGATCTGCTGGATTATGTGTTTGCAGATCTGCAGACACAGGGCTTTGGCATCTATCAGGACCCTCAGACCGCAGCGCTCTACTTAAGCAATCCGGATACCGGTGTTCAGATTCATGAATCCACCTATCTGCAGATTGTAGAACTGATCCGCAAGATCAATCTGTACGAGCATATAACAGCCAGGCCGGCAAATGAGACCGCCAGGCAATACCTGATCGAGAAGGAACGAAAACGATTAAAGCGTCTTGCAAAGAAACCACCTGAGCCATATCTGGAGCAGATGGTGATCGCACTGGTAAACACAGCCGAATTTCCATATGATTATGAAAGCTGTATGCACCTATCTATTTATGCTTTTAATCAGAGTTTCAAACAAATCCAGCATAAGATCAATTACGACAACACCATGATCGGTATCTATGCCGGAACCCTGAATGCCAGGGACATGAAGGACAAGTCTGCCTTGTCCTGGATACAAATCAACTAACATATCTAAAGGAGGACATCAATATGAATATTGATAAGTTTACAATCACATCTTATGACAGCATCCTTGGTTTCGACCGTGTTAACGGCGGTCTGGAATTAGTGATGGACGAGCTGACAGATTTCACACTGTCTCAGGCTCAGGAAACAACTGACATCACCGGTAAAGGTGGCAGGATCATCTCCCGCCTGAAGCGTAACAAGTCTGTTACAGGCTCCGGTACAAACGGACTTCTGTCCGGCGGTACACTGGCAGCTATGCTTGGTGCAACCGTTACCGCAGATGACAACTATTCTATCCACTATACAGATACCATCAAGGTCGCTGACAACTCCGGTATCACTGCTCAGAAGGCTCTGGGTACTGCCGGAAGCGAGATCGGTACGATCTATATCAGAAATGAT
>CABQJA010000120.1 GCA_902464345.1 uncultured Clostridium sp. | reverse complement strand
ACACATACAAAAGCGCCGTAGAAATACGGCGCTTTTGTAACATGTACATCTATATAATGGAGACAATTTTTCTTATCACATACTTTGTATATTCTCTGTTATTTCCATATTCCGAATCCGTTTCGCTGGAACACAGAACGACAGAACCGCTGCTCCAAGTGTAAAAATTACGACCAGTATACACAGTACCACCGGCATATGCCAGACATTTCCGAAATATCGTGTTACCAGGCTCACATACAGGTAATGATTCAGCAGAATTCCAAGTCCGCCTCCGACAATAAGGCCGGAAATCGCATACGTAAAGGCTTCCGATGCGATCATACGCGTAACCTGCCTGCTATCCATACCGACTGCCCGCATGATTCCGTACTGCTTCATTCGTGCGGTTACACTCATTGAAATACTGTTAATGATATTAAATACCGTTATCATGGCGATGATTAACAGAAAACTATATACAACAAATACTGTCGCCGTATAGGTCATCCGATCCTGCGAATTACTCTCCCGCAGGTCACTAAATATCACATTATCACCAACCAGCGCATAGATCTGCTGTATAATGTCGTTCGTTGCATCCTTGTCCAAAATAATCCCTATCAGGCTATAATTCTGCTCTCCGGTCAGGCGTTCATAGGTCTCCGGCGAACAGATGATACTGTTTTCCTCCGGATAAACTCCCTCTGATACTGCACCGGTAATCTCTACGGTCATTCCGTTGATTTCTACCATATCACCGACTCTTAACGGGTTCTCTTTCTCATTTACAGCCGTCATCACCTGCAGATTATCACCGGTAACACCGGCGATATCTCCCTGCGCCACTATATCCTCTGCACAATCCATGAGGAAACTGCTATAAGATATCAGATTCACCTGTTGTACTCCTTCTCTGGAAGAAGTTGCCGGTACATTCGTCATATATGCACAGCCATATACCTGTTTTACCCCAGGAATGGCCTGAATCTCATCGCATAATCCCGGACTCAGAATCCGCTCATTGGCATATCCGTTTAACGAAAGATCCGGTTGCCAGTCCCGCATAGCCGGAAGCAGTGCTTTAGCAAACTGCAGACCGACCGAAAAACTGAATACCAGAATAATGCTAAGGGAGAAACTGGCAGTCATCAGAAACCATGCTTTTTTAGAACCGATCGCATGATGCATTCCCAATGCTTTCTCGATTTTCCCGAATTTCAACCGCATTTTGCGATGCCCGGTCCTTCCCTGATCCATATTGCCGGAGATTGCCGATACCGGAGACACCTTTGCTGCCCGTCTTGCCGGCAGCTGTGCTGCAATCAGTACGGTTATCACTCCGACTGCTGCTCCGCTGAGCAGGCCGACCGGACTGAAAGCAAATACCGGAAGGTCTTTAAATTCTCCACCTATGCCATAATGCAACACTGCACAGATACACCAACTGATCACTGTTCCTGCCACCAGACCAATCGGCACGGCCTTCTTGCACCAGTTTAATGCTTCCAACCGCACATACCGGATGACCTGGCTTCGGCTGGCTCCTATACACCGCATCATTCCGAAAAACCGTGTCCGCTGTGCCACATTACTATTCATACTTCCGGAGATCATTAATACCCCCGCAATCAGTACCAGTACAAATAAAAATCCGGCAATCTCATAAACACTTTTCACACTGTTACTGCTGCTTTTCCCTGCCATTGCCATCAGTGCCGTATTTTCGGAAATACTGTCTGCCTGTATCCGGTAATCCTCCGAGAGCTCTGCAATTGCTCCGACTGCCTCACCGGCACTCTGAAACTGCACATACCAGACAGGTGAACAGGAAACCCCATTAGCCTCCATCAGAGATGCAAACGCTCCATATCGCATGTATACGCCTATCAGGAAATACTGTCCATCATAGGCCTGTTTGTCATCCGACCCAAAGCCGGATATGATAACCTCTTTGTTACCGGCAGGTGTCTGTAGCTCTACATGGTCTCCGATCTTTACATTTAAGATCACCTTCGCATTCGAACTAAGCACAACCTCATTATCCTCCTGCGGATATTCGCCCTCTTCTATTGCAGTTACCATTTCCGTCAGATAGTTTTGATCGGTACCGTATAATGCAGCTTTTGTCTTTCCAATATAATAAGGATCTTCTGCATCCGTATTGAATTTTTCTGCACGACCGACAGCCAGTACATCCGGCCGACGGCTTATTTCCTCCGCAGTCCCTTCGGACAGGTTTTCAATTCCGATATGCCAGTTTCCATGCTTGGCCTGCAATGTTCTGCCTTCAGACCGGATCATCATATCCGATATGCTGAAAATCGTTGTCACCAGCAAGACGGAAATGATAATGCACAGAACCGTCATTCGATGACTATGCTTACGCACCTTCGCCGAAATCGGTATCAGACTCAGATAATTTTTCATTCCCGACACCTCCCAAGATCCGTCAACACACCGTCAGACACCTGCAATACCCGGTCGGCAGTCTGTGCAATGCTGCGATTATGGGTAATCATGATAATGGTCTGCTCATATTTTTTGGAAGTTTCCTTTAACAGGGCAATTACCTCACTGCTATTCTGTGTATCCAGATTACCGGTCGGTTCATCCGCAAGAATCAGAGACGGTCTGGTCATCAGGGCCCGCCCGATAGCGACCCTCTGCTGTTGCCCTCCCGACAGCTGACTCGGCAGATGATTTCGCCGCTCCTGCAGATTCAGTACCGAAAGCAGCTCCTCCAGGTATTTCCGATCCGGCTTCTGATAATCGAGCAATACCGGAAATATCATATTCTGCTCTACCGTAAGCTCCGGCACCAGATTAAATGCCTGAAAAATAAAACCAATATTCCTGCGCCGGAACACAGTCAGCTTTCGATCATTCATAGAAAAAATATCCTTGCCGTCAATCATTATCTTACCGGAGGTCGGCATATCCAATGCCCCGATCATATTCAGCAATGTACTCTTTCCGGAACCGGATTCTCCTACAATTGCCACATATTCGCCCTTCGGAACCGAGAAACTGACATCCTTTAATGCCTCTACCGCCGTTTCACCACTGCCATAGGTCTTAGAGACATGACTTACCTCTAACAAATTCATTGTGCAAACACCTCTTTCTCATAACCGGACGCCACCGTCCTATTTCGTCTACGTTCGAAAGAATAGCACCCGAATATTACTGTATGACTACAGCAATCCTACAATTTTGTAGGATTTAAGAAATTAATCGTAAACGTCGTTCCCACATTCAGCTCACTGTCAACCTCAATCATACCGCTGTGTGCTTCAATAATTGCTTTTGCCAGAGGCAGCCCAAGTCCGATTCCCTGTTGATCCTTTGAAAACCGGCTCCGATAAAAGCGTTTAAAAATATGATACAGATCCTCCGGATGAATGCCGCATCCATTATCCCTGACTCGGATCTGAAGTGCCGAGGAACCGGTCTGCCATTCCACATGCACGGTGTCTCCCGTTTTTGTATGATCCAGTGCATTTTTCACCAGATTATCCATGGCTTCGATCATCCAGTCCCGGTCACAGACCATCGTAATGTCATCCGCTCCGGATAATACGATCTGCTTCTGTTCCATTCCGGCACGATATGCAAAGTGCAACTCCACATCCTTCATCATTTCCGCCACATTCTCCTCGGTTTTCTCAAACACAATTGCACCGGCATCCAGCCTCGTAATCTTTAACAGGCTCTGCACCAGCATCTCGATCCGATCCAGTTCCTGCTCCGATAATGTGGCAAACTCCTTTACCTCCGACAAGCTTTCTGTCTCATCCTGTAACAATCCGTTATAAATATTCAATGCTGCCAATGGAGTTTTCAACTGATGGAAAATATCAGATATCGTATCCTTCAGAAATTCTTTTTCTCTCAGCTCTTTGGCTGCGTGTGCGTTCAGAATGGCAGCCATAGAATTTACAGAATGAAATAATGTATAGAGCTCTCCCTCTTCATTACACTCAATTCGTGCATCCACATTTCCATCCAAATATAAATGGATCTGCGTTACCGCGTCCTCCAGCAGCCTGTTCTGTCTCCGAAAATATCCAAGCGCCGCTATCCATATGGCAACTCCGGCAAGGATTATGAGCACCGGAATCCAGACAGACAACACATGATACCCAAACCACAATACCCCTTCCGACAGAACCAGCAATCCGGCCAGAATTACGGATAGTGTGAGGAAAAAGCGTTTAATCTCTTTATTTGCAAATAATTTCATATCTCACCTCATTCTGTGATATTCCATTTATATCCCATACCTCGAATCGTCAGCAGCATCCGCGGATTGCCCGGATCATCTTCTACCTTCATTCGCAATCTACGCATATACACGGTCAATGTACTGCTGTCTATATAATTTCCCTCGCAGTCCCACAGCTTATCCAGAATCTGCTCTTTCGTCAGCACAATGTTCGGATTCCGCATAAACAGGCAGAGCAGCTTATATTCAGCTGCTGTCAGATCAAGCATCTGTCCGTTCTTAAATACCTGTCCCTGCAGCAAGAGTACCCGGATTCCATTTGCCTGCAGCTCTGTATCTGACACATTGAAATCCTTTGCCCGGCGGAGCAATGCATTAATCCTCGAAACCAGCACTCCCAGCTTGAATGGTTTTGTAATATAATCATCTCCACCCATATCAAGCCCCATTATAATATTGACCTCTTCATCCGAAGCCGTCAGGAAAATAATCGGTACCTTGGAACTCTGACGTACCTTCTCACAGAATTCAAATCCGGTTCCATCCGGAAGCGACACATCCAGCACCAGCAAATCATAGCTGCCTTCTGTCCATAATGCATCCGCCTCTTTTACTGTACGTGCCACCTCCAGCTCAAAGCCCTGCTTTTTAAATGCAAATGACAGACCGTTTACCAGACTTAAATCATCCTCCAGAAGTAGTATTCTGCTCATAGTTTCTTCCCTTCATATCTATCTCATCATTGATCCGATTGCTCTCACCACAGCATAAATTCCCGCAATGTTACCGAGATCCTCTGCAATTTATCCAAAGGATACCACATTGATTCCGGATTGTAAAACAGCAGAATCAAGGTTTATTTTTGTTGTCTTCCCAACCGCAAGATAAAACGTGACATTCGCTTCCTCATCCGTTACCGGAACATTCACCCGCCCGGTATAGGGGCTCCGTCCCTGATTTACATAATCTGTGCTAAAACACGGCAGCGAAGATGATTTCACCAGCTCCCAAAAAACATCTTCCTCTGATTGCACCAGAAACTTGGATGTCGGCATCTTCTGCCGACACATCGTATCCCAGAATCCGAGTTCCGTACGCAACAGGAAATTAAACCCATTGATCTGCTCAAAAGTCAAGGATTCATACCGCGCCAGCTCATGATCCTCCGGCACACAGACATATAGATGTTCCCGCATAAACGGCTGTGCCCCTTCCACCGGTGCCGAAAAAACCGCAATGTCACAGGCTGCATTTTTCCAGCCTGCCATAACCTCCTCGTTCTGACAGATTGCAGAAGAAATCGTTCTGTCCGGATAGGCAGCATTCAGTTTTTTCATCAATTCCCACAACGGAGCCGGCGCACAGGATTTAATTACAATGGTTCTCTGCCGGAGATCAAAAGCCCGTACCTGTGCCACGGTCTGCTCGGTTTCCTGAAGCAGCTTTCTGCCATATTCCACGGCAGCTTCTCCGGTCGCATTTAATTCAATCCGGTTTTTCCCCCGGATAAACAGCGGTACCCCAAAGTTCTCCTCCAGATGCTGCATTGACCGCGTAATCGATGGTGTTGAAATGTGAAATGCCTCCGCAACCTTTGACAATGTTCCCAAATCCGCAAATGCTACCAGCTGTTTTAATTCATACAGATCCAGCATATATCCCGCTCCTTTCCTTTTGCTTTTCATTTTTTGAAATGTGTATTTCTGTATTAATAGTGTACTTTATCAGTAAATCATTGTAAAGTTGAACCTGTAAAAAAAATCTATATTTCAGAAATTTGGAGGTGTCACAATGGAATATGTTACATTAAATAATGGAATCAAAATGCCGAAGCTCGGCTATGGTGTCTATCAGACTCCACCGGAGGATACCAAGCGCTGTGTCCTGGATGCCATTGATATCGGTTACCGAAGCATCGATACCGCACAGGCATATTATAACGAAAAGGGTGTCGGTGCCGCGTTGGCAGAATGCGGTCTGCCCCGTGAAGAGTTCTTCCTGACTACCAAGGTCTGGATCACCAATGCCGGCTATGAAAAAGCAAAACAGTCAATTGAGGAATCCATGCAGAAACTGCAGACCGATTATCTGGATCTGCTGCTGATTCACCAGCCGTTTGGTGATTACTACGGCACCTATCGTGCTATGGAGGAGTTCTATCAGGCAGGAAAGATCCGTGCGCTCGGCATTTCCAATTTCGGGCCTGACCGTTATCTGGATATCCAGCATTTCGCAACTGTCAAGCCGGCTGTGAATCAGGTCGAAACCCATGTATTCCAGCAACAGAAAACAGCCAAAGAATATCTGCAGAAATACGGCTGTCAGATTGAGTCCTGGGGACCTTTTGCCGAAGGTAGAAATGACATGTTTACCAATCCGATCCTGACCGAAATCGGTGCAAAATACGGAAAAACAGCAGCGCAGATCGCTTTACGCTTCCTGCTGCAGAGTGATGTCGTTATCATCCCGAAATCCGTTCACAAGGAACGTATGCAGGAGAACTTTGATTTATTTGATTTCACATTAACTCCGGAGGATATGGCTGCAATCTCCGCTCTGGACAGCGGTGAAAGCCTGTTCTTCTCCCACTATGATCCAAAGACCGTGGAATGGTTTATGTCGATCGTATAAGAT
>CABQJA010000119.1 GCA_902464345.1 uncultured Clostridium sp. | reverse complement strand
AATGGCGGGCTGGAGATTGACCATGGACAGGTGGCATTTAAGCACAAAGAGCCGAATTTTGAATTCGGAACGGCGGGTGACGGCTATCTGTTCCTGCAGGTGTATGAGATCACCGGGAAGGAGAAATATCTTCAGGCGGCAAAGGATGCGGGAACCTATCTGATGGGAATTGCGGTGAAGCAGACACAGGGGTATCTGATCCCCTATAAATTAACGATGGCGGAGAATCTGTTTTATCTGGGAAACTGTCATGGACCGGTTGGAACTGCCAAGCTGTTTTATGAGCTTTATAAGGTGACCGGAGAATTCTTTTTCTATGATCAGGTGAGGGAACTGTGTAAAGGAGCGGAGGCACTGGGAGCGCCGCTTTACCAGTCACCTGGGTACTGGAATACGACATGTCTCTGTTGTGGACCAGCCGGATTTGTACCGCTTTATATCGGATTATACCGACAGGATGGAGATGCACACTGGAAGGAGCTGGCAGACCAGATCGGTGCAGTGCTGCTCGGTTCCGCACAGAGGGAGAAACAGTATACCAGCTGGAAGTTGGCATTTGACCGGACGAAGCCGGAGGAACTGACTGCACCGGCCGGGTATTATACCGGAGCTGCCGGAATTGCAGTGGCATTGCTGCAGCTATACCGGCTGGAGGTGCCAGGAACACCGGTGATACAGATGATCGATGATCCGTATCGCAGGAACTGAGCTCGTTCTTAATATTTCTTCTGATTTTGTGTCATTTCTCTTGACTTAAAGTGCAGTTCAGGATATATCATGTAATTAAAGTGTTAGATTACGGAGGCTTGAATGGCATGGAAGAGGAAGAGAAGAAACCGTCAAAAGCGAAGGAAATATGGAGCTATATCGGTGGTTCGATCATGATCTTTATGTTTTTTGTTGGAATCTATCTGATGACCTATTACCATAGCGTGGATGTGGAAGCTTATCTTAGTGACCGGGGACAGGTGAAGGTAGAGAGCTTTGATTATGGGACCTTTTATGACGGACCGGGAGAATCAGAAGCCATGATCTTCTATCCGGGAGCGAGGGTCGCAACGAATGCATATGCTCCGTTAATGCAGGAGCTCGCAGAGAATGGAATTGACTGTTTTCTGATCGATATGCCGTTTCACATGGCATTTATCGGAAAGCATTTTGCCGGCAATGTGCTGAAAGACTATGATTATGACACCTGGTATTTTGGCGGACATTCGCTCGGCGGAGCCATGATCGCAGATTATGCGGCAGAGCATATAGAGGATGTGGACGGACTGCTGTTACTGGCGGCATATCCGACAAAGGACTTATCGGGTGCGGATATACCGGTTATTACGATCTATGGCAGTGAGGATGGAATTCTGAACATGGATAAGGTCGTGGAAGGCCGGGATTTACTTCCGGAGGGAAGTGTGGAGATCTGTATCGAGGGTGGAAATCATGCCCAGTTCGGAAGCTACGGTGAGCAAAAGGGTGACGGACAGGCAACGATTTCCGGAGAAGAGCAGAGACGGCAGACCGTAGAGGCATTTCTGAAATATCGTTGAGGTTCAGATGCAGAGGATCACACCCAGCAGAAAGCAGCCCTGTGCAATGGCATTGGTGATCTGCTCGATCCAGTTGGAGCGTGCCTTGGAAGCGTCCAGGGTAAAAGCAAAAATACTCATGAGAACCATTCCGAGCAGTGTCACAGAAAAGCATAGGATGGCAGGAAATGCAAGGATATCTGCCAGTAATGCAGCAAAGGAAATGCGTCGGAGACCGGTCAGAATGCCGAGAATGATAAGCAGGAAGCCGGTCGGCATCAGAAACCGGAGCTGTCGGTTTAGCCAGACAATATCCCGGCGGGATGCCGCCAGGATGATCTTCCAGATGACCTTTCCGAGTCCGGCACAGACGCAGAGAATGGCACCTGTGATGAACAGGAGATTCTGAAAACGAATGGCGATCAACAGGACCGCAAGACTGAAAAAGATAACCGGCAGGGCATCAAACAGTGCCAGTGATAGGGAGAAATCCTCATAATTTTTCTTGGAATGTTTCATTTTAATTACCCCACAAGCCATTTATATTTTGCAACACTGTAAAGCGGAATCAGCGGAAGCAGGATCGGTGTTTTCTTTACATATGCCTGATATTCCGGATCATCGCCATAGTTCTTGTTCTGGCGGAGCTCCAGTCGTCTGGCACCACCGAACATGATATATACGATGCAGACCCAGCCGAAGATGGCAGCTGCCCACTGGAAAACACCATGGAGTGCTGTGACGCCCGAGACGAAGGCACCGGTCCAGATCAATACCTCTCCAAGGTAGTTCGGGCAACGCACGATTTTAAATAATCCGACATCGCAGAACCGGTGTGGATGCTCTTTCTTATAATGATTCTTTGTTAGATCGGATGCAGATTCCAGAAGGATTCCAAGTGCCATGATTACGGTTCCGACAATTGCAGTCACATCGGTAGCGGCACCGTTTTGCAGACGGAAGAAGACCGGCGCTGCCTCACAGCAATACAGGAATGCACATACGATCCAGATCAGGATTTTCAGGAAAATGTTCATATCAGAACCATCCTTCACTTCGGTTTTCATGGTGTTCTGATAGGAGGCACTTTTCCGTTCCCGGATCAGCAGATAACCACCGAGCCGGCAGCCGTAGATGATCAGCAGAACAGACAGAATCACAGTGACCGGAGTCAGCGTGCTGTGGAACAGAATGAGCAGTGCAATTCCGATTCCGGCAATGGAGAAGCCATAGCCGATAGAAATAAACCACACAAATTTTTTGAAGCCAATGGAGCTGATCAGTAATGCGATCAGCAGTAAAATCAGAAATTTCATAAGATACCTTCTTTCTTTTATATAAGTCCTCGTTCCGACAACCGTAACAGGCTTAAAATAACTCTAAAATGCAATTTTCAGTGCAAGGGCAACGATACACAGGATCATTGCGATCGGCACATATAAATACCGTCCCATAAAATACCAGACATTTCCCTGTGGCTTCTTGCTGCCGCGGTTGATGGCGGATAAGAGATCGTCCTTCTTCATGATCCAGAACCAGGAGATCGCACCCAGAGTCGCACCGATCGGGATGATGTAGATAGACACCAGATCCATCCAGACGCCCCAGCGGTTAATGGTTTCCATACCAACACCGGCACCAAAGCACAGGATGCAGATGATTGCCAGTGTAGCCGTACGGTTCAGACGCGGGAAGCGGTGAAGCAGGGATTCGATTACTGCCTCAAACATATTCTGCAGGGAGCTGACGCCTGCAAAGATCATAGCGGCATACAGGATGATTGCAAACAGTCTGCCAAATGGAATATCCTGCAGGATCGCCGGCAGAGTGATAAACAGCAGGCCGGGGCCGGCACCAACGTCCACACCATAGGAGAAGCAGGCCGGGATGATGACAAGAGCAGCGACAAGGGCTGCAATCGTATCAAAGATCGCCGTATGTCTGGAAATAGAAATAACATCCTCTGTATCACTTAAGTAGGAACCGTAGGTGATCATACCGCTGCCGGTTACGGAGAGCGAGAAGAATGCCTGTCCCATGGCACTGATCCAGACCGCCGGATTCGTCAGAGCCTCCCAGCGCGGAAGGAACATAAACAGATATCCGCTGCCGGAACCCGGAAGAAAGGCAACACGGATGGCAAGCACCAGAAAGATCAGGAAGAACAACGGCATCATGATCTTGTTGCTTTTCTCAATGCTGCTGGCACCGAACAGCAGTGTCAGGAGTGTTCCGATAATTACAATAATATGAAACGGCACTACGGAAAAGTCCGTAGTGGAAAATGTGCCGAACCATTCTGCGGTATCCACGGTCATCAAAAGACCGGAGGCCGAATCAATAAAGGCCTTCAGGACGTAGGCTACGATAATGGAATAGCCGATCGTAATACAAAGCGATCCGATCAGGGGAAGCCAGCCAAGTGTGCGTCCGACAATGCCTGCCTTTTTATGTCTGGAAGCCCATGCGGTTTCATAGGAACCCAGCGTACCGGTTCCGGAATAACGCCCAATTGCAAATTCGGCCGGAAGTCCGACATAGCTGAACAGGAAAATGAACAGCAGATAAATAAGAAGAAAGGCACCTCCACCATTGCTTCCGAGTTTATTGGGGAATCCCCAGACGTTTGCCATGCCGACTGCCGAACCGACAGAGGCAAGGATGAAGCCCCAACGGCTTCCGAAAGAAGTTCGTTTCTGATTTGTTTTCATGTAGTCACCTATACCCGATTATTTTTCATATACAGACCATTGTATTATATTGTGCCGGGTTGGTCAAATGAAATCAGCCCTGTGATCACAGGGATTTATAATTTATGGATTGACAAAATGGTTAGAATAGACTAATATCAAGATGACCAAAATGAATGAAACGGTCATCTGCAAAAAGCTACAGCGAAAAGAAAAGAGGAAACAGATGTCAGGACATTTTACGACTGAGGATCAGGAGAAGATTCGGGAACAGCTTTTTACGGCTGGAATCACATTGTTAAAGGAATATGGGGTCCAGAGAATGACAGTGGATAAGCTGGCGCGGGCAGTTGGGATTGCAAAGGGCAGCTTTTATAATTTCTACAGCTCAAAGGAGGATTTCCTGATTGCATTGTTTGCGTACACCGGAGAAAAATCCGGAGAGAGTCTGCAGGCAAAGATGGGCGGTCGGCAGCAGATATCCACCCATGAATTTATAGAGTATTATAAGGAATATTTAAAGAGCGATTATGACCTGATGCAGTTCGTCTCCGCGGAGGACTTTATGTGGATGCAGAAGCATATGGCGGTGGAAGGCTTATTTGATGCGAAGGCACAGGAGATCAAGGTGCGGGGCTGGCTGTCCATGCTGACGGATGCCGGATCCCATGTGAATCCGGGTGTGGTCGTAAACCTGTTAAAATGCATTTATGCAATGCGGGAGCACAGGAAAAACATGGTGGAGTCCGCTCTGGATGAAAGTATAGAGTACCAGCTGAAGGCGGTCGAGCAGTATATAAAGGGAAACTGAGGATCCAGGCAGAAGAACAGGACAGGTACAGGCAAACGCAGAAACGGATATAAGGCGAAAGAACACAGGAACAAATACAAGGCAAAAGAATGCAAGAACGAGTACAAGGCAAAGAGCACAGGAGCAGATAGGAGGAGAGAAACTATGAAATATACAGAATTCGGGACAGAGAATGAAAAGACACTTATGATATTTGTGGGCGGCGGTGTTTACTGGAATCCGGCCGGACTTCCGTTTATTGAGGTGGCAGAGAAATATTACCACATGATTATGGTAGCATATGACGGATTTAACGGAGATGAGCGGGAGAAGGAAGCACCACAGGAGCATATTTATGAGCATGAGGCAATGTGTGCGATTCAATATATCAAGGAGAAGTTCAACGGAAAAATCGATGTGATGTACGGATGCTCGGCCGGTGCCTGGATTCTGACAGAGGTACTCCACAGCGGACAGGTTCAGGTGAAAACGGCTATCGTAGACGGCATGGATATGAAGAGCTTTCCGAAATGGTGGAGAGGGAATATCAGTAATCTCATGGCATCTATCATCTATAAAAGTGTTACCGATCCGAAATTCGCTACCAAGGTAACCGGACAGTCCTGGGAAGAGCTGGAAAAGAAGATCTGTACCTGGGTGACCAAGGATACCTATAAGCGGTTGTGTGCAGCGAACTGCGGTTATCAGATCAAGTTTGATGCATTTGAAAAGGCAGATATGCATGTGTGGTACGGCGATAAAGGAAAGTATGATCAGTCTTTCCGGAAAATGGCAAAGAAGCATATCGGTGAGAATGCCAGGATCACAATGAAGGTGGAAAAGAACTGCGGTCATGGCGGACTGTTTGCGGAACCGGAACGGATGATGCGTGCAATCATGGCAGCAGATCAGGGCCGGAAGGAATATGTGGTGTAGAAAATCAGCGGAGCAAAGAAGCTAGCGGGTGGTGTTGATCTCCGTATGCTCCAGCTCCAGAAGCTTGAAATGATTCTTGCGGAATTCGATCAGGCCTTCCTTCTGCATGTTGCTGAGCTCCTTGGAAAGGGCACTTCGATCTACATTCAGGAAATCGGCAAACTGTTCCCGGTTGAAGGGAATGTCAAACTCGGTTGTTCCGAGGGAGCTTGCCATACCGGAGAGGTAGTAGCTGACCCGCTCCCGGATCTTCTTCGGTGTAATATAGAAGATATGCAGTGACAGAGTCAGGCCGCGGCGGGAGGATAGGAGCAGCAGATTTTTTAACATCTGATGCTGCCAGGCATAATGATCATACTGACCGGACATGATTGCCTTTACATTCAGAAGGAAAATTGTGGAAGGCTCTGTAGCTCTGGCATCGATCATCAGACGATGGCCGGACAGGGCATAGGTTTCGCCAAAGACCTTACCCGGAAGGACGGAGCTCAGGATGCTCTTGGATCCCCAGTAGTCCACACTTTCCACGATGACATTTCCATGAACTACGATGCCGAGCTCCTCGGTAATCTCCCCGGATTTAAAGATAAGTGCATTCCGTTTATAATGGCGCTCGCACAGGAGATTTAACTCTTTCATGGTACGGAGATCTTCTGCGGTGAGGCCCGTAAAAGCCATCATTTCCAGTACTTCATTTAAATCATAATCTGCTTTTCCATTTTTCATAAGTAGAAACCCTCTTTTTCCCTCATTTTTAAAATAATACTATTGATTTTTACCCCCCATGTATAGTAATCTATATATGTTGTAGGTAATGTATGTTGTAGTCGGCTATAGAGCCATTTTAATTTTTGTTAAATTAATAATAATTTTCAAAATGGTGGTTATAACAACCGAATTTATAATTG
>CABQJA010000118.1 GCA_902464345.1 uncultured Clostridium sp. | reverse complement strand
AAAAGAAGCAGCCGGAAAAGGCAGAAGCAAAGCCGGAAAAGAAAGACACCAGAAAACCTGAGAATAAAAAGCCTGAGAACAAGAAGCCGGAGAATAAGAAGCCGGAGGAAAGACCGGTAGAAAAGAAACAGCCGGAAAAGGCAGATAAGAAGCCGGAGCAGAGAAAGAATGATAAGCAGGGCGGCAATAAGAATCAGCAGAATAACAATGGAAAACGGGAGCATACCATTGTGACATTTCAGGCTGAGAACAGCAATAAGAAAAATAAAAAGAACAATAAGAATAATAACGGCAATAACAATAATAGAAACAATGGAAATGGCAATAATAACAATGCCAATAATTCCGCCAAGCAGGCAAAGCCGGAGAAGAGAAGCGGTCAGTTCATTAAACCGGAGCCGAAGCCGGAACCGAAGGAAGATAAGGATACGATTCGTACCATTGCATTCCCTCCTGTAATGACAGTGAAGGAGCTGGCAGATAAGATCGGTATTCCTGTAAACCAGCTGATCAAGAAGATGTTTCTTGCAGGCAATATGGTAACTGTGAATTCGGATATTGAATATGAAGCAGCTGCCGAAATCGCACTGGAATATAATATTATTGCAGAGGAAGAGGAACAGGTAGACTTAATTGAAGAGATGCTGAAGGAAGATGAAGAGGATGAATCCTTAATGACACCACGACCACCGGTTGTCTGTGTTATGGGACACGTAGATCATGGTAAGACATCCCTTCTGGATGCGATTCGTGCAACCAGTGTAACCAGTGATGAAGCCGGTGGTATTACACAGCATATCGGTGCATCTGTAGTTGAGATCAACGGTCAGACCATTACATTCCTGGATACTCCGGGACATGAGGCATTTACTGCCATGCGTATGCGTGGTGCACAGTCTACGGATATTGCAATCCTGGTAGTTGCAGCAGATGATGGTGTTATGCCGCAGACAGTAGAAGCTATTAACCATGCAAAGGCTGCCGGTGTTGAGATTATCGTAGCCGTTAATAAGATTGATAAGGAAAGCGCCAATGTAGAGCGTGTAAAGCAGGAGTTAATGGAGTATGATCTGGTTGCAGAGGAATGGGGCGGTTCTACTATTTTCTGCCCGGTATCTGCACATACCAAGGAAGGTCTTGATAACCTGCTTGAAATGATCCTGTTAACAGCAGAGGTTATGGAGCTGAAAGCAAACAAGAACCGGAAAGCAAGAGGTATTGTTATTGAGGCAGAGCTGGATAAGGGACGTGGTCCGGTTGCAACCGTGCTGGTACAGAAGGGTACCTTAAGAATCGGTGATACGATCGCGGTCGGCAATGTACATGGTAAGGTTCGAGCCATGGTGGATGATAAGCATCGCAGAGTGAAGGAGGCAACACCTTCTACTCCTGTTGAGATCCTTGGATTAAACGGTGTGCCGAATGCAGGTGAGATCTTCGTGGCTACTGAGAACGAAAAAGAGGCCAGAGCAATGGCAGAGGCATTCATTGCATATGAGAAAGAGAAGCTGATCGCAGAGACCAAGTCCAAGATGTCTCTGGATGATCTGTTCTCACAGATTCAGGCCGGTAATGTCAAGGAGCTGAATCTGGTTGTAAAGGCAGATGTACAGGGCTCTGTAGAAGCAGTGAAGCAGAGTCTCTTAAAGCTTTCCAATGAAGAGGTTGTCATCAAGGTCATTCATGCCGGTGTTGGTGCGATTAACGAATCAGACGTCATTCTGGCATCTGCATCCAATGCGATCATTATCGGATTTAATGTCCGGCCGGATGCAACTGCAAAGGAAACTGCTGAGCGTGAAAAGGTAGATATGCGTCTGTATCGTGTTATTTATGACGCCATTGAGGATATTGAAGCTGCTATGAAGGGTATGCTGGATCCGATTTATGAGGAAAAGGTAATCGGTCATGCAGAGGTAAGACAGACCTACAAGGCTTCCGGAGTCGGAACCATTGCCGGTTCCTATGTACTGGATGGTGTGATTCAGAGAAATGCAACCTGCAGGATCTTCCGTGAAGGTGAGCAGATCTTTGAGGGACCGCTGGCATCTCTGAAGCGATTTAAGGATGATGTAAAAGAGGTTAAGACCGGATTTGAATGTGGTCTTGTATTTGAAGGATTTAATGATATTAAGGAATTTGACCAGATCGAAGCTTATATCATGGTTGAGGTTCCGAGATAATTGAAGGTTAATTAGAGCATTGTCTGAGACATCTGCAGGAATGCAGATGATTTCAGATGAAGCAGATAGAGGATGATAGAATGAGAAAAAACAGTGTGAAAAACACGCGAATCAATAGTGAGGTTCAGAAGGAACTGAGTATGATCATCCGGGAAGTGAAGGATCCGAGAATCCATTTCCTGACATCGGTTACCGATGTACAGGTGGCACCGGATCTGAAAACCTGTAAGGCATATATCAGTGTTATGGGAAATGAGGAAGAGCAGTCGAATACCCTGGCCGGTTTAAAGAGTGCGGAAGGGTATATAAGACGGGAGCTTGCACATCGGGTAAATTTACGGAATACACCGGAGATTACATTTATTCTGGATGATTCCATTGCCTATGGTGCCGCAATGTCCAAAAAGATTGCGGATTTACATGTGGAAGAATATGATTCCGAGGAACCGGAAGAGGGACATGAGGAATTATAGGAGATCGATAAAGAAGAGAGGTAAGATATGAATCAGTTTTTACAGGCTATTTCAGAAGCACAGACAATTGTAATTCTGGGACATATACGTCCGGATGGAGATTGCGTAGGCTCCTGTACAGGAATGTATAATTATATTACTGATAATTATCCGGAAAAACAGGTGGATATTTATCTGGGAGACTTCGATGATAAGTTCCTGTTTTTGCGAGGAGCAGATAAGATCAGTCATGCAACGGATACCGGAAAGACCTATGATCTTTGTCTGGCACTTGACTGTGCCAGCACAGACCGGTTTGGTGAATTTGGTGTATACTATGAGACCGCAAAGCGGAAGGCAGCAATTGACCATCATGCAAGTAATCCGGGATATGGAGATATCTGTCTGGTTCGACCGGATGCATCTGCAGCCTGTGAAGCGATTTATGGCATTCTGGAGCGGGATAAGATCAGTCGGTATTGTGCAGAGTCTTTATATCTGGGAATCGTACATGATACCGGAGTATTTAAGCACAGTAATACAACAAAGGAAACCATGTGTGTAGCCGGTGATCTGATCGCACTGGGAGCCAATCCGCAGAAGACGATCGACGATACCTTCTACAGCAAGACGTTTATGCAGAATCAGATTCTGGGACAGGCATTGTTAAACAGTCATATGGAGCTGGACGGACAGTGCATCGTGACCTGCCTGAGAAAGGATGTATTTGATCATTATCATGCAAGTAGTGTAGATGTAGATGGCGTGATAGATCAGATCCGGGTAACCAGAGGGATCGAGGTGGCAGTCTTTTATTATGAGTATGAGCCGAATGTATATAAATTCAGCCTGCGTTCCAATGTAAAGGTAGATGTCAGCAAGATTGCATTAACACATGATGGTGGCGGACACATCCGGGCTGCCGGATTTTCGCTGGCAGGCGAACAGTCTGAGGTAGAGGCACAGGTACTTGCACAGATCGCACAGGCATTGAAAGAGGCTTGATATGTATGACGGTATCATAAATGTATATAAGGAGCCGGGCTACACATCCTTTGATGTGGTAGCAAAGCTTCGGGGGATTCTTCATCAGAAGAAGATCGGACATACCGGAACACTGGATCCGCAGGCAGAGGGTGTCCTGGTGGTCTGTCTTGGAAAGGCTACGAAGCTGTGTGATATTTTACCGGATCATGACAAGGAGTATGAGGCAGTTCTGTTGCTTGGAACGACCACAGACACAGAGGACATGACCGGAACGGTATTGACGGAACAGCCGGTCGATGTGACGGAAGAGCAGGTGCGACAGGTGATTGCATCTTATGTTGGTACGTATGAACAGGTACCGCCCATGTATTCTGCAATTAAGGTAAATGGTCAGAAGCTATATGACCTGGCAAGGCAGGGACAGGTGGTCGAACGGAAACCGAGACCTGTGACCATTTATACGCTGGAGATTCTTGATATGGATTTGCCGAGGGTCCGGTTACGGATCCGGTGCAGCCGGGGAACGTATATCCGGAGTCTGTGCCGGGATATCGGAGAGAGTCTTTCCTGTGGCGGATGCATGGAACAGTTGATCCGTACTCGAGCCTGTGGCTTTCAGGCGGAGCGGAGTCTGCGGCTGAACGAGATTGAAACACATGAGAAGGATGGCACGCTGTCCGGATATATAACGGCCATTGATGAAATGTATGCAGAACTGCCAAAGCTTACGGTAGCGAAGGCCGGTGACAGACTGATCCATAACGGAAATAAATTCCGTAAAGAGTGCATTGCGTCAATGACGGAAGGAACACAGACAGAGACTTGTGAAGCGGATAGCAAGGATGAGACGGCCAGATATCTGGTATATGATTCCGAAAAGAGATTTACAGGAATTTATGAGTATGATCTGAAGGCAGGAGAATTTCGTCCGTATAAGATGTTTTTATAATGAAATTTGACAAAAAGCAGGATTAGATATGCAGCACATTACAGAAGTGAAGGACTTAAAATTACAGAATACGGCAGTTGCTTTGGGAAAATTTGATGGATTTCACAGAGGCCATCAGTTATTGCTTGAACAGGTAAAGACCTGGCAGGATCAGGGAATGACCGGCGTGATCTTCACATTTGCACCGGCCGGGCGACGGATTGGTGCCGAGAAGCATATTGACAGTCATGCGGAGAAGATTCAGAAATCCGCAGATACAGGGATTCAAGTGTTGCTGGAATATCCGTTTTCGGAAAAATTTGCCGGACTGCAGCCGGAAGAGTTTGTAGATCAGATACTGATCGGACAGCTGGATGTAAAAGCGGTGGCAGTGGGGAGTGATTTCCATTTCGGCAGAAATCGTGCCGGAGATGCGGCAATGTTAGAATGGTTGGGACGCCGGAAAGGGTTTGAAGTAAAGGTGTTCGATAAGCTGCAGGAGCAGGAGCGAGATATCAGCTCTTCCATTATCCGGGAAGCCATTGAGGCCGGAGTGATGGAGCAGGTAACGGCGTGCCTGGGGCATGGATATACCATATCCGGACCGGTGGTGCATGGACAGGCATTGGGACGTACGATCGGAATACCGACTGCGAATCAGAAGGTGCCGGAGGATAAGCTTGTACCCCCATACGGGGTCTATGCGGTCCGGATCCATTGGAACCAGAATGAATATTATGGAATCGCGAATCTGGGATGTAAGCCAACTGTCAGTGAAAAGGCAGAGGTAGGACTGGAGACCTATATTTTTGATTTTAATAAGGATATTTACGGGGAGTATCTGGAGGTAGAGCTGCTTCATTTTCTGCGGACGGAGCAGAAGTTTGACAATCTGGATGCCTTGGTCGCACAGATGCAGACGGATATTGTGCGAGCAAAAGGGATCCTGCAGGTATAAATAGAATAATAGAACCGATATATGGCCGGGAGCAGCGGAAGAAGTTGTTCCCGGTCATTTGTTATAGTGATGAAAAATGACAGTTATGCGATGACAACTATACAAATCCGACACACGGACAAAATCCGATAAGTTGACAAAAAATAACAGAAACAGTATAGTAGTAAATATAGAGAGAATTTCAAACCAGTCAGAAAATAAGTGGCAATGGGGATAGGAGAGAACAATGGTTTTAAAATGTAAAATGTGTGGTGGCCAGCTTGCATTCAGAGAGGGAGAGACGGTATGTACCTGTGAATATTGCGGTACGGAACAGACAATACCCAGATTGGAATCTGAAAGAAAAGCAGGCTTATATGACAGAGCCAATCATTTAAGAAGAAATAATGAATTTGATAAGGCAGAGGAGATCTATGAGCAGATTCTGAATGAAGATCCTACAGATTCAGAGGCATATTGGGGGCTGGTGCTTTGTCGCTATGGGGTTGAATATGTGGAGGATACACAGAACAATAAGAGGGTTCCTACGATCAATCGGATGCAGCCGATTTCGGTTTATGCTGATGGAAATTATAAGTCCGCAATTCAGTATGCAGATATGAGACAGAAGAAGGTATATGAAGAAGAAGCAGGTGTCATAGATGAAATCCAGAAAAAAATACGTGTGATATCAGAACAGGAAGAACCGTATGATGTGTTTATCTGTTATAAGGAAGCGGATGATATGGGGAGAAGAACTCCGGACAGTGTACTGGCAAATGATTTATATCACCAGCTGGAACAGGAGAATTTACGGGTGTTCTTTGCAAGGATAACACTGGAGGATAAGATCGGACAGGAGTATGAGCCGTATATTTATTCGGCACTTATGTCGGCAAAGGTTATGGTAGTACTTGGAACGAAGCCAGAATATTTTAAGGCTGTGTGGGTGAAAAATGAGTGGTCAAGATACCTGGCACTGATCAAAAATGGCGAGAAAAAGGTGCTGATACCGGCATATAAGGATATGGATCCATACGATTTACCGGAAGAATTTTCAAATCTGCAGGCTATGGATATGTCAAAACTCGGGTTTATGCAGGATCTAATTCGGGGAATCGAGAAAATAGTAAATAATGATAAAGAGAAAAAGGATGAAGATAGTTCTGATTCACAGAAAAATGAAATTGATATAGCAACTTTGAAAAAACGTGGCTATATGGCACTGGAAGACGGAGAATGGGAAAAGGCAGATGCATTCTTTGAGAACATATTAAATCAGGATACAGAAAACGGAGATGCGTTTTTCGGAAAACTTCTCGCAAGAAAACAGTGCAGTAGTATGGAAGCATTAGCTGCTTTTTATAAAAAGAAATATGAGGCACAGGGGGAGGCAGTAATTGTGGAAGCCTGTCCGGAGGCGACGGAACATATTGAACAACAGATGAAAAAGGGAACGGTTTCGAGACGTTTAACGGTGGATATGATAAG
>CABQJA010000117.1 GCA_902464345.1 uncultured Clostridium sp. | reverse complement strand
AATTTCGCGTGTTATAGATGAAATTGGAGAGGAAAAAGATATACCGGAAATAAAAGAACTAATCTTCAATGCACAGACGGAGTATAAAAGCAGAATTCCAATTGCTGTGGATCTATGGGAGGAATATACATCCATCAAGGGGACATTAAGTGAATATGATGCAAAAATAAGTTCGATGAATGCTATTTGCAAAAGCAGCCAGAAAAAGATGGATAATCTTAAGGAAAGGATAGCGGCACTTAGTCAATTAAAGAGAGAGATTCGGGCTTTAGAGCAGAATATCCAGTCCTGTAACGAAGAGATTTCAAATCTATTATCACAACTTGATAAAGAAAAAGGAGAACTTGGTCGGTTAGGTCTTTTTGCAGTTGGTGCGAAAAAAGAGGCGAATGTAAGGATCAATAGTTTGCAAGCTCGGATAGATCATAAGAAATCGGATTTATCAGGTATGCAGCAGAGGTACAATTCGATACAAAAAGATATCTCAAACGCTGAATCAGAAGAAGCAATGGAACAAAATATTCTTTCATTAGAAAGAACAATCAGACTTAATACGCAGGAAAAAACAGATATTCGAAATAAAATAAAAGAAATCACGCAACAAACAAATGAAATTGGGAATAAAGTCATAACTCCTAAATATTTGGGAATTTTGCTTGAAACAAGTGATGCTGGTTTGTTTGTAAGTATCATGTCGGACCCTTTTGTAGCAGCTGCAGTAAAACAAGATTCGGAGATGCTTCAAATCGCACAGAGTAATATCAACTACAATACTTTGCCGGCGGAAGTGGCTTCCCAGTATAAGAGTAAAAAGAAAAGTGGTCTTGACGTGGAAACTATCTATTTTCAGGCATGTCAGGCAATGGATAATCCGGCAAGTGATGCGGACATTCTATGGGCAAAGGAGCAATTTGCTATTATTGAGGCGTATAAAGACTCGGCTACCAGGCTCACAGAATGTAATAGGAAAATAGCTGGGGTGTAGACATACGAATAAATTTTTCGGTAGAAAAAATTTATTTGCCAGTTGATGCCAATCTCTGTTGGTTTGATGCCAGCTCCTTGTATTGGAATCATTTATCCTGTATAGTAGATAAGATTCTAATATGAAAAGGGGAAGAGAAAATGGAAGAAAATGTAAAAGAAACAGTCGTAGAGACTACAAATGAAGAGCCGGCAGAAAAGAAGGGCAAAAAGAAATCCAAGGACGAAATTATTGAAATTATCGTAGCTATTTTTCTGGGTATTACAGCCTTGACATCCGCATGGGCGTCCTGGATCGGTTCCCTGCATGGTGGTAATCAGGCTACGAATTACACAACCAGTAATAACCTTGCAGCAGAGGGAAATTCCATGTTTAATGAAGCATCACAGAATCTGATGCAGGATATGATGCTCTGGAATGAGATCAGCAGTACACGGATCGATTATAGCTTTGCCGAAGAAAAGGGCGATCAGGATGCTATGGATAAGGCAGAGTGGAAGCTGGATCAGTTACTGGCAGATAACTGCTCGGATGCGTTGTATGATGCGATTGAGTGGGCAGATGCACAGGAAGAATATGCATCACCATTCGATATGGACGGATTTGTAGACAGCTATTTTGAGGATGCATATGCAATGCTGGATGAGTCCTCAGAGCTGCTGGAACAGGGAAAGCAGGATAATGCACACGGAGATGCATATGGTCTGGTTGCAGTGATTTACTCAATTGTACTGTTCATGCTTGGTATTGTCGGAATCTTTAAACGAATTCCGAATCGGATGATCATCATGATCGTAGCATTGGTAGCATTTTTGATCGCAACGATTTATATGCTGACAATTCCACTTCCGACAGGATTTAATATCTTCAGTTACTTTGGTGGCGGAATCATAGGCTAGTGAGACCGGGAAAGGGGAATTGCAGGATTATTATGAGAGATTCGAGTAATAAGTATTATAACAACCTCCGACAGACGGATTGGAAGAAAGTCTGGAAGAAGGGCTGCAGGAGATTTGCGGCAATCTGTATGATGGCACTTCTGGTATGTAATCTGTCCGGATGTCTGGAGGATTATGAGGATGAGGATACATCGGATGCTACAGGGCGTCCGGGCTCAGAGGATGTATCCGGAAATGCGTCAGGCAGAAGCAGTATTTCCATGGAGCTTGGGGAAGACGGAGCATTGCAGATCACAAGACCGTCCAGAGAAGTAACGACACCGATGGGAGAGGACGGTACCTGGACCATCTTCGTATATATGTGTGGAACGGATCTGGAGAGTGAGAGCGGACTGGCCACCATGGATATTCAGGAAATGATTTCGGCTTCGACCGGAGATCAGGTACAGTTCGTGGTGCAGACCGGAGGAACCAATGGCTGGGAAGAGAACCAGATTGATTCCGATCAGTTCGAGCGCTACTGTATTTCAAATGGAGAAATGGTGCTGGAGGATCAGCAGAGTCTTGGAAATATGGGAGACAGCGCCAGCCTTGCAGATTTCCTGAAATGGGGAATTGAAAATCATCCGGCAGCACGGATGGGACTGATCTTCTGGAATCACGGTGGCGGAAGTATTTCCGGTGTATGTTTTGATGAAAGAAATGATTCTGACAGCCTGAGTCTGCGGGAAATCGATGCTGCACTGCTCAGTGTGTATGACAGCATGACGGATAATTTTGAGTTTGTCGGATTTGATGCCTGTCTGATGGGAACGATTGAATGTGCCAATATTCTGGCATCCTATGCAGATTATATGTATGGCTCGGAAGAACTGGAACCGGGATACGGATGGGATTATAAGACCATCGGAGATTTCCTGGGTGAGAATCCGACCGCAGATGGTGCAGAGCTGGGAACTGTAGTGGCAGATAGCTTTTATGAGGCCTGTGATGAAATCGGTGAGGGAAGTACCGCAACGTTTTCAATATCAGATCTCTCACAGGTGGATGCATTACTGACGGATTTCCATGCATATGCGGCAAATCTGTATGCGGCATCCGAAGATGAAAGTATCTTTACGGATATTGTCCGGAATGCAGGATATGCAGATAACTACGGTGGTAATAACAAGGCCGAGGGTTATACCAACATGGTAGATCTTGCGGGTGTTGTCAATGCCGGTGCGGATTATGCATCCGGTGCGGATACGGTACTGGAAGGAATCCGGAATGTTGTTATTTATTCCAGAAACGGTTCGGATCATGAGGATGCATGCGGACTGGCGACCTATTATCCGTTACAGATTCAGGGCTCTACCGAGCTTAGCACCTTTGGTGAGATAGCGGTCAGTCCATATTATCTGTCATTTGTAGACCGGGTAGCATATGGTGCGGCGAATGCGGGTGATGTATCAAGCTATGATAATGAAGAGGTAACCGGTTTCTGGGGATTGTTTGATTACCTGTTAAATGATGACACCGGTGATTATTATGACGCAGAGTCAGACTCTGATTACTGGGATTACTACGATTCTTATGAACAGACCGGAGAAAGCTCTTTGATCTCATTTGATCAGGCACCTGCCATAGATGAAGACGGTTCTTACGGATTTGTGCTGACACAGGATGCATTGGTCAATACAGCCAGTGTGCAGGCCAGTGTTTATATGCTGTCTGAGGATGGAAATGATCTGATTGAGCTTGGACTCAGTACCTATCTGAACATGGACTGGACAACCGGAACATTTTCCGATAATTTTGACGGTTCATGGTTCTCATTACCGGATGGACAGAATCTGGAGGTGTACATTGTTACAGAGGGCGAAGGTTATGATGTATATACGTCACCGATCCTGTTAAATGGTGAGGCAACCAATCTGAGAATCACACATGACTATGAGAATGGTGTGGTTACGATTGACGGAACCTGGGCCGGAGTAGATGAAAATGGTATGGCAGCAAAGGAAATCGTGAAATTGCAGCCGGGAGACGAGATCGTTCCAACCTATTACGCGACAGCAGTGGACAGTGAGGAGGAGTACGAGTATCAGGGAAGCGCCTATCTGTATCAGGAGGGCGATGAGATCAGCTTTGATTATCTGTCAGACGGTGATTACTATTATGGCTTCATTATTAACGATGTGTATGGGGATTACTATATTACGGATTTTGTAGGCTTTAATGTGGAAGGTGACGAGGTATATTACTATACCGAGTAGATAGAAACACAGAATAAATCAGGACGGGGCAATCGACCCGTCTCTGACAATCGAATAGCAGAATAAACCGAAATAACAGGACAGCTTAGACATGTAACACACAGGATACATGGAAATGCTGTCCTGTTGTTTTAAAATCAACCGTTCCGTTATATTGCTTTACAATGTAGCGAATCGATTCGGTTCCGATACCATATCCGCTGTGCTTGGTGGACAGGAATTGTCCCTGTTCCTGATGGAGCTCGCCCTGATACGGATTGTCAATGGTGATTACCATAGCATTTTGCTTTGGCATGGCAATCGTTAATGTGATCTTTCGTTCTGCTTCCGGTAGAGTCAGGCAGCCATCCATAGCATTCTCAAGCAGATTGCCAAGAAGGACTGTAATATCGGCTTCAGAGACAGATAACCTGGCCGGAATGGTAATGTGATATTCATATGGGATCTGCTTGGACTGAAAGATGCCGGCATAATGGCTGAGCAGGGCGTTCAGCGGAAGATTTTCGCAGAATACAAGTGGCTGTTCCAGTGGAGAGAACTTCTGATAATTCTGCAGATATTTCTGAAGCTCGTCATAACGGTCCTCTTCTGCCAGCAGATACAGTGTATTCATATGCTGACGGAGATCGTGGCGGATACGCCGGGTCTCTTCCATGCGTTCCTGCAGATTCTCGTATTGTATGGTCTGAAGGTTCAGCTGATGATTTAACTCAACCAGCTGCAGATTATTCTGGGACTGCTGGATCAGGCGGACAATAATATAATAGAACAGAACGGAACCCAGATTGATTAACAGCGTAAACAGGGTATTCATCGGCTTTAATGCCCATTCCAGTGAGGTTAATGGGGTAAAGTACAGGTTATAATACCAGAACAGATAAAAGACTGCTGGAATCAGCCAGAGGTAATGCCAGATACGCTCCTGGGTATGCAGGGTTACGGCATCCTTCAGGAAATATTTGAAAAACAGGGCCATTGTCGGCAGAACAAAGAGCAGGACAAGGACGGAAGTCAGAGAAAAACTCCAGCAATTCTGCTGCATGGCATTTTCCGGAAAGAAAAATCCCTCCAGGCATTTTCCGGCGACAACGACGAAATTGGCAATATTGGATACCATTAAAAGGACAAAAAACAGCTTCCCGGGCTTCTCACGAATAGCCAGAAAATAAAACAGAGCGTAGCTGCCGGTGCTGATCAGGGAAAGAACCGATGCACTTGGCCCCAGCTGAAAGGTATTCATAAGGGTAAGACCCAGCTGTAAGAGAGTCAGTAATACAATTAACAGAACCGTGACCGGCTTGGAAAAGCGGCGGTAGTTCCAGAATGGGTATAGTGCCAGAATCAGATATGGCAGAAAATTAATAATTGCATATAAAATGATCTCAAATAATCGAAACGGTGTAATCATATGTGAGCATTAGATCCTTTCACAGGTTGTAGTAATTAAAAAGTCTGAATAGGCGGCCTGAATAGCAGGATAACGCCTGCGGCTGATCGGGACACAGATATTGTCCGGAAGCAGGAATGCATCCGGCGTTAATGCCTGTACATGTTCCATATTAACGATCATTCCTTTGTTGCAGGAAATGAAATAAACGAATGGCTGCAATAATTCTGAGAACTCGGTATGACTGGTGCGGATCCGGATCTCGCGTTTGTCAGTCAGACATAATGTTTCATAATGCCCATGATAATAGGTATATAAGATTGAATGAACCGGTACGTATGACTGATCCGGAAGCAGAAGCAGTCGTTGCTGTTCCAGCTCCTGTAAATGAATGGTATTTAAGACATGCAGAAGCTGTTCTCTGGTATATGGTTTCAGAAAATAGTAGTCTGCACGGACAGAATAGCTCTCGGCGGCAAAATCATTACTGGTCGTAATAAAAATAATCTTGGCGGTCGTATCGGTCTTACGGATAGCCTGAGCAGTCTCAATGCCATTGGAACCATTCATATAAATATCCAGGAATACAATGTCGTATTGACCGGATTGAAATGTATTCAGAAAGTCATCTCCATTCAGGTAGCAGTCCAGACATGCAACATGGAAGCCAAGCTCCGACAGACAGTCCGGAAGGAGAGTGGTTAAAGTATTACGATCTGAAATTGAATCATCTACAATTGCAACGCGCATATAGTATTTCTTATCTCCATTCATTCGATAGTATACAGAAATCATCGGAGTGTTTTCTATAAAGATAAACTGTGTAAAACAGCCTATGTAATATATAGTGAAAACCACTCCTACATATTATAACAGAAACAGAAAAAAAACAAAAGAGAAATGCCAGTTGAAGCCAAAAAAATATCATTTGATGCCAGATGCTTGTGTCGAAATACGTGTAATACTATAATAAATGTACACGGGGGAAATTGTGTGAGTGAAAAGTAAAGATGAGGGAGACCAACAGAGTTATTGTTGCAATCTTATATAAGGAGTGTTCCGGCGGTCATATAGGGAATGACAGTCGGGACACTCCTTATTTTATGTGAAGCAATGAGGTAAGGGCCGGGCTTGCATGAGACTTTGGCGGCTGCCGCGATACCGTGAGAGATTTGCGAGGTGTGCTTCTTATCGTTTGTATAAAAAATCAGAATGTAGTATAATCAGAGCAATGTGACTTGCAGAAGGACACGGACAATTCGTACAGACATAGATGAGTCATAAAACAAGAAACATAGAAAATCAGATCCGGACAGGAAGCATAATAATGTAGGAATTCAGACGATAAATGATAGAAATCCGAATAAAAATATGAAATAAGGATAAAAATAGCAAGAAAATAATGGTTCAAAAAAAGTGAACTCGGAAGAAAAAACGAAAACAGGATATTAACG
>CABQJA010000116.1 GCA_902464345.1 uncultured Clostridium sp. | reverse complement strand
CAGGCAAAGAACAGCCGTTACAATCGCAAAGATGGAAACCACCTTCGTCTCCGGCCATCCGGACAACTCAAAATGATGATGAATCGGTGCCATCTTAAACGGACGCTTTCCGGTTGTCTTAAAAGCTACCACCTGAATAATTACAGACAATACTTCTACCAGATAAATCAATGCAACGATCGGAATAAATAACGGCATCTCAAGCATATAGGCTGTCGCTGCCACAAATCCGCCAAGTGCCAGAGATCCGGTATCGCCCATAAACACTCTGGCCGGGAACACATTGTATACCAGGAAGCCCAGCAGTGCACCCACGGTCGCACAGGTAATCGGCTCGATTCCTGCCTTCATACCGATCGCCACAACCGTAAAGAAGGTTGCGATCAGCACTGTCACAGACGATGCCAGACCATCCAGTCCGTCTGTAAAATTCGCTCCGTTCACGGTTCCGAGCACAACGAAGAACAACAGTGGTGCATACCAGAACCCTACGTTCAGATAATGTCCATGCCAGAACGGAATCAGCATCCGGTTACCGAGATCTGTCTGTGTCATAATATAGTAGCAGAAAATGCCTGTCACTACGATCTGTAATGCCATCTTCTGCCATGCCCGCAGTCCCAGAGACCGTTTCATTACTACCTTAATATAATCATCCAGAAAACCGATCAGTCCGAAGCCCAGTGTTACAAAAAGGATCGGAAGGATCTTTGGATACTGTTTTACATAGATCAGCGAAGTCGCTACAATACTGCAAAGAATGATCAGACCACCCATGGTCGGGGTTCCGGATTTCTTCAAATGAGACTCCGGTCCGTCATCCCGGACAAACTGTCCGAATTTCAGTTTTTTTAGAAAAGGGATTACCAGCGGACTTAAAACCACACTGATTCCAAATGCAATCAACACCGGTAATACAACATCGTAATTTATTTCCATAACTCTCTACACCTCGCACTTTTGTACTTTAACTATCCTAGTATAATGCTTTTCCCTGTGAGAATCAACCCTAATCAGCCGCTTCATTTAGCGGTTCTTCAGCATGATAAACCGCTTCCAGACCAAGATACGGAAGTATGTTCTCGTAAATCCTCGCAGCCACCGGGGCAGCGATCGTTCCTCCGTAATATACACCGGTCGGTTCATTGATCAACACCAGCGTAATCACCTGCGGATCATCCGCAGGTGCTACGCCTATAAAGGAGGAAATATATTTACCATTTCCACGTGGCAGCTTCTCGCTGGTTGCCGTCTTTCCCGCAATGCGATAGCCTTCTACCTGCCCGTTCTTTCCAGAACCTTCTGCCACGACCGATTCCATCAGATCCCGCATGATCGCGGAGGTCTCGGCCGAAATCACACCGGTCTGTACCGGATAGTCATATGTTTTTATTGTTTCCCCTTCTGCATTCACCGCATACATACCAAAATGCGGGGTCACCAGATTGCCGCCATTTACAATAGCACTGACTGCCGTGATCAGCTGCATCGGGGTTATCTGAAACGACTGTCCGAAGGACATGATCGCCAGGTCTACCTCTTTTACCTCTTCCTGCTTATGCATAATGGAGTTTGCTTCTCCCGGAAGATCGATCCCGGTCCGGTTCATCAAGCCGAGCTGTTCATAGGTATGATACATATCTGCGGTACCCACCCTTGCTCCGACATCCATAAACACCGGATTACAGGAATTCATGATACCCTGCCGGAAGGTTTCCACGCCATGTCCGGTTGTCTTATGACACCGGATCCTCCGGTCTCCCACGATCCGGTAACCGGGACATGAAAAGGTATCCTCTACCGACAATACCCCTTTTTCAAATGCAGCAGTCGCCGTTACGGTCTTAAAAATAGACCCCGGCTCATAGGTATCATTGATGCAGAAGTTCCGCCACATCCGGTTCAGGGCATCCTGCTTCGTCTGTGTGGAGGCTTCATCCAACTCCACATTCAGGGTATAAGGCTCATTTAAGTTGTATTCCGGGGCATTTACCATTGCATAAATCTCACCATTTTTCGGATTCATGACAATCACGGATACGCCGATCGCCTCTTTGGCAATCAGAGCCTTCTCCGCTTCCTGCTGTACATATTTCTGTATATTGGCATCTAACGTCAGATAAAGGTCGTTCCCCGGAATCGACTCCTGTCTGCCCTCTGCCGTATTCTTTAATTCAATTCCATTGGCATCCGTTACGGTCAGGATATAGCCATCCGTCCCCTGCAGAACCGAATCATATTCTACCTCCAGCCCGACAATTCCCTGATTGTCTGCACCGGTGAAGCCAAGCACTTTGGATGCCATCTCATTATAAGGATAATATCGCTTATAATCCTCGTCTACCATGACCCCATCCAGATGATATTCCCGGATACGGTCCGCAACCGCTTTGTCTACATTGCTCCTGATCCGTTCTCTGGAGGATACCTTTTCCACCTTTTCCCGGATCTCACTCTCTTCCATTCCCAGTTCCCTGCATAAAACATCGATCACAGCTTCCGGATCTGTCACCTGACTGTAGATCACAGAGACTGTACATACCGGCCGATTGCCGGCCAGAACCACTCCGTTGCGATCACAGATCTTCCCGCGCGGAGCCTTGATCGCCCGCTCCCGCTCATGGAGTGCCTGTGCTCTGGAGGAGTAATAATCGCCCTTTCCTATCATAATATATCCAAGCCTGCCGATCAAAAACATGGCAGACGCATAAATGATCAGAAACATCGCAAATACTTTTCTGCGATTATAGGTCTTAACCTGTGTCATCTGCATTCCATCTTCATACTGGTATCTTTACAGTATACGTGGATTTTTACTGGCTAGAACCACTCTCTGTTGATGTCGTTCCCGCTTCTGTAGAACCGCCTTCTGCTGATGTTCCTTCTGTAGCTGCGGCTCCTTCCTCTGTCGAACCATTCTCGGTTGTCTGTACATCATCCACCTGAACCGGTGTGCTCTGCTCATCTACCGGAGCCGAACCATCATCTACACTGGTGCTGCTCTGGAATACATTCATATACGGAAGAACCTCCGCAAAAATATCCCTTGCCAGAATGGATGACGCACCACTGTGAGACTGTTCTGCCTCATTTGGTTCATCTACAGTTACATATAATACAATCTGCGGTTTTTCTACCGGTGCAAAGCCAATAAAGGAAATCAGGTATTTGTTATTTCCTCTTGGCTGCTTCTCTGCCGTACCGGTCTTACCGCCGATGCTGTATCCTTCTACCTTTGCCCGTTTACCGGTTCCCGCCTCTACTGTCTGGTACATATACTCCTTCAACAGATTGGAGGTCTCTTCCGATACGGTCTTTCTTAAAACCGTAGGCTCGTTATTCTCGATCACAGCTCCGTCTTCATTTACGATCTGCTTCATAATATGCGGTGCATAATAATCGCCGCCATTGATCAGCGAGCAGAATGCGGATGCCAGCTGTATCATGGACACATTCTGTCCCTGTCCGAATGATGAGGTTGCCAGCTCCATTGGATTTAAGCCCTCTTCGGAATATACCAGTGCAGAGGTATCTGCCTCACCCGGCAGATCCACATAGGTCTTACTGCCGAATCCGAATACCTTCTCATACCGGTAGAAGGTAGCTGCACCCTCCTTCTGTACGATCTGCATCATAGCACTGTTGCAGGACTGCATGATCGCCTGCTCTACCGTGATCTCCCCATGGCCGCTTCTCAGATGACAGCCTACCGGCTTCTGTCCTTCGATAACGGTATAATGTCCGGCACAATAATAAGTATCTCCATCATGGATGACGTCCTCTTCCAGACCTGCTGCCACGGTAAATGGCTTGAAGGTAGATCCCGGCTCATAGGTATCACTGACAATATAATTTCTCCATACCTTATTTAAGGCTGCGATCTTTTCATCATCGGTCATCTGTGCTGCCAGCTCTTCCCCGCCGCCTGCGGAAATCGTTGTTACGATCGGGGCAGGTGCTTCTGTGGTTGCAGCTTCTGCTCCTTCCTCTGTCGCCTCCGTATTCTCTTCCGTTGCCGGTATCTCTTCCCGTTCAAAGGAATAAGAACCGTCTCCGTTTGCAAACTGATAATAAAATGCACTGTCTTCATACGGCTGATTACAGTCAAAGGTATAAGAATTTGCCATAGCCAGAATCTCTCCGTTATTCGGATCCATAGCCAGTACCGATACATTCTTCGCACCGGTTTCTGACATAAACTGTGCAATCTTCTTTTCTACGATCATCTGGATATTGGTATCCAGTGTCGTCACAACCGAATATCCGTTAATCGGCTCCTTGATGGTTCTCTGCAGCACCTGATTGCTGGTCAGATAGCCATACTGTCTGCCTTCAGTACCGTTTAATTCATCATTATAATACTGTTCGATACCGGAGTTTCCTACATTACCGCTTGCGGTAAATCCAAGTGCCTGACAGGCTACCGTTCCATATGGATAATAGCGCTGGTACTCATCCTCGAGCCATACGCCTACCACACCGGAGCCCTCTGCGGTTGTCAGATACTCGTTAAACGGCTCCACCGTCTCATAGGACAGCTTCTTCGCCATAACCTTATAAAAGGATTCCGAATCCTGCAACGCCTCGCTGATCTGCTCATCCGTCAAACCAAAATATGTGCGCAGTGCATTTAACGTGATTTCCTTTTTGCTCACCTGTTTCTTCTCATCTGAACCTTCTACCGACAGGCTGATCGTCTTATCGCCCTCATCCAGAATGATCTTCGGCTCCACGATCAGGTTGTATACCTTCTTGCTGGTTGCCAGCTCTGTTCCGTTCCGATCCAGAATATCGCCCCGCCGGTACGGAATGCTCAGGCTGTCATACCGCTGCTGGGATAAGATACGCTTCTCGTACTCATCCCCTTTCTTCTCCTGAATCAAAACAAGCCTGCATAAAATAACAATAAAGCCGGCGAGTACGATACCAAATACGACTGTCAGCTTTAATTTCATTCTATGAAGGAGCTTCTTTTTCACTTTTGGCTTTTTTCCCTGTGTTGCCATGATCTCATCTCCTGTTTTATTTTACCTCTGGGACATCCTGATACTGTCTTACATAATCTGCTTCGGTCTGGTCATAATAAACAACCTGTCCTTCTGTCGGATATACCATTCCCAGCTGATTCATTGCGACATCCCGGATCTGATCCAGATCCACGCTGCTGTTAATTCTTGCTTCATATGCATTGTTATCATCAGTCAATGTTTCAATCTGAGACTGCAGCTTTGTGATAGTATTTCCCTGATTGGTCACCTTTGCCTGCATAGATAACATCAGGACACAGGCAGCCAGTGTCACCAGTACCGAAAATCCTAAAAAGATTGCAAATCCCGGATTCATTGCCAGTGCCATTCCCTGATTCGCCTTTACCTTACGAACCTTGGCATAAGATGGCAGCTCCTGCTTCCGTGGCTCCTGCTGAGGAACCTCTACCACTCTCTTCCGTACTGCATTTCCTTCTGTATAATATTCATAATAGCTTTTCTGATACTCTCTCATATACTTTCCCAACCTTCTCACTCTTCTATTTTTTCAAATACCCGAAGCTTCGAACTCTTCGAGCGTGGATTCTCTTCTAATTCCTGTTCGCCGGGAACGATCGGTTTTCTTGTGATCATGCTTCCCTTTGATTTCTTACCGCATGTACACACCGGAAAATTCGGTGGGCAGGTACAAGGGTTTTCATTCCGTTTAAATATGTTCTTTACCATTCGATCTTCTAATGAATGGAATGTGATCACACAAAGTCTTCCGCCCGGAAGCAGTAGATCGATCATATCATCCAGGGAGTTATTCAATACCTCCAGCTCATGATTTAACTCGATCCGAATCGCCTGATAGGTACGCTTCGATGGATGACCACCGGTGGCTCTTACCTTTGCCGGAATAGCCGCTTTTATAATGTCGTTCAGTTCCTCTGTGGTCTCAATCGGCTTCTCCTGCCTTCTTGCCACGATATGTCTGGCAATGTTTTTGGCAAATTTCTCTTCTCCGTAATCTCTTATAATACGGTACAGTTCCATCTCGCTGTAGTCATTTACGATATCCCTTGCGGTCTTGCTCTGTCGCCGGTCCATGCGCATATCCAGCGGTGCACATTCCCGATATGTAAACCCCCGCTCCGGATCATCCAGCTGATAGGATGAAACACCCAGATCCAGCAGAATCCCATGAACTCCGTGGATGCCGATCTCCTCCAGCCTTGATTTCATATTGCAGTAATTATCCCGGATGATCGTAACCCGATCCTTATAAGGCTCCAATCGCTTCGTTGCTGCCCGGATTGCATCCTCATCCTGATCGATTCCGATCAACCTGCCGGATTCCGATAACCGTTTGCAGATCTCGCTGGAATGTCCTGCTCCACCAAGTGTACCGTCTACATAGATTCCATCTGGTCGTATATTCAAATATTCAATGGTCTCCTCCAGTAGTACGGAGCGGTGTGCAAATTCCATGCTGTCCTCCTAGAATACAATTCCAAGCTCTTCCAAATCTTCTACAATATCATCCATATTCTCTGCAATCTGTTCACTTCTCTGATTCCAAGTCTCAAGATCCCAGATCTCAATCCGTTCCAGATTACCGACAACTGCTACTTCCTTCGTCAGGTGGGCGAAATTTCTCAGATTCTGTGGTATCAGGATTCTTCCCTGTCCATCCAGTTCACATTCAATCGCACTGGAAATGAAGAAACTCTTTACTTCACGCGCCTTCTTGTTCTGCATCGGAAGTGTCCGGATCTTGTCCTCAAAGGCTTCCCATTCGGCCTCCGGATATCCGTACAGACATCCATCCAGTCCTTTTGTGATAACAAAAGATTCCCCAAGCTTATCCCGGAGTTTATTCGGAACGATCATTCTGCCCTTGGCGTCAATACTATGATTAAATTGTCCTTTTAATCCGCCAGACATTGGTTCCTCTCCTCCATTTTGGGTTTTATCCTACCACTTATCACTACTTTCCGCCACTTTTTCCCACAACATATTCATATTT
>CABQJA010000115.1 GCA_902464345.1 uncultured Clostridium sp. | reverse complement strand
ATTTATCTCACCGGAGGAGATGCTCGCCGAGCTGGAGAAAATCAGGAAAGAGGATCTGGTTCGGTTTATGCGGGAGTTTCTGAACGGTGAACAGCTTGGAATCACTCTGATGGGGGATGTTCAGGAGCATCCGGAAATAAAAAATATCATTTTCGGCATTTAAAACACAGTTTAGACGTATTTTTTCGGTATCATATTCAGAAATGAATGTCCAGAAGAGTTATAAGGAGGGACAGATATGCTGCTTGTAAAGAATTTGGTAAAGACCTATGGAAAGCATGAAGCATTAAAGGGCATCAGCTTTCATATAGAGAAAGGACAGATCGTAGGTCTTTTAGGCCCGAATGGTGCAGGAAAATCAACAACCATGAATATTGTGACCGGATACCTGGCACCGACAGCGGGGGAGATTAAGATTCATGGAATCGACCTCTTGGAGAATCCAGGGAAAGCTAGAAAGGAGCTTGGTTATCTGCCGGAGCAACCGCCACTGTATACAGATATGACGGTGGAGGAATATCTGAAGTTTGTCTGCTGTCTGAAAGGAAGCAAAAACAACCATACAGCAAAGGAAGAGACAGAGAAGCTGATGGCACAGACGAATCTGACAGAATACAGAAATATGATCATAAAACAGCTGTCAAAAGGCTATCGGCAGCGGGTTGGAATGGCGCAGGCACTGGCAGGAGATCCGCCATTGCTGATACTGGATGAGCCGATGGTTGGTCTGGATCCGAACCAGATCATTGAGATGCGGGAGTTGATCCGGTCTCTGGCCGGAAGCCATACCATAATCATCAGCTCGCATATTTTATCAGAGATTGAATCTATCTGTGATCATATTTTGATTCTGAATCAGGGACAGGTGACGGCGGAAAGCGAGACAAAGAAGCTGGAAGACGAGAATACGGATACCAGCCATATCCGTATGGTCTTAAAGGGCGACAAGGCAGAGATTAGCCGGCTGTTGCGGAATACAGAACTGTTAAAGGAGATTCAGTCTATAAAGGAAACGGAGTCCGGTGTCTATGAGGTCCGGGCACTGGCAGCTGCAGGGAATGAGGATGTCAGAGATGCTTTATTTGTTCTGTTAGCCCAGAATCAGATCGTGGTTTACAGCCTGAATATAGAACATCTGACACTGGAAGATATCTTCATTAAGCTGACAGGGAAGGAGGAAGAAAATGAAAGCAATATATAAACGGGAGCTTGGGGCTTATTTTCGGTCCATGCAGGCTTACATATTTCTTGCCCTGTTTGTCTGTATCACAGGTGTGTTTTTTTCAATTGTAAATATTTCCTATGGATATAATGATTTTGCCGGATATGTTTTAAGCAACACCTATTATATGCTGTTTATTTATGCAATCGTGATACCGATCCTTACCATGCGTATGTTTGCAGAAGAGAAAAAGCAGAAGACGGATCAGCTGCTGCTGACCGCACCGGTATCGGTATGGGAGATTGTGCTCGGTAAGTATCTGGCATGTATTACGGTATTTTTGATCGGAGTTGTGATTATCAGTATTTTCCCGGTGATTATCGGTATTTGGGGCAGTATTCCGATTGCAAACACGATCAGCGGATACATCGGAATGATTTTGTTTTCTGCCTGCATGATGGCACTTGGTACGCTGATATCCAGTCTGACCGAGGAGCCGGTAATATCCGGAATCGTGAGTGCTGTGGCAGGCCTTCTGGTCATGTTTTTCAGCAGCCTGGTTTCCATACTGCCGGACGGAGCAGTACCGACTTTGATCTTCTTTGGTGTTTTGGTAGTTGCGATTGCGGTAATCTTTTATCTGGATACCAGAAAAATACAGATATCGGGAATTGCTCTTTTTGTCGGAGCAGCTGTAACGGCCGGACTTTATTTCTGGAAGAAAGACTGGTTTGTTTATGGACTGACCTCCAGTCTGAACTGGCTGTCTCTTGAAAAACGATATGAAGAGTTCTTAAATGGTATGGTGAATTTATCATCGGTTATTTATATGCTGAGTGTATGTGCAGTTTGTCTGTTCCTGACAACCTGTATCATCAGAAGACGCAGATGGAGATAGGAGGTGGATGATATGGAAAAGCGGGAAACAGAAAAACGGAATATGGAAAATAAAAATATAGAGAATCAGAATGTAGAGTCAGAGACGGCAGAAGACCAGACAGAAGAAAAGAGAGAAAATCAGAATGCAGAAGATCAGACAGAAAATCAGGCTGCAGAGAATCCGGAAGACGAGACGGCTGTGTCAGGAGAGAATGAACAGACAGAGAAGAAGCATAATCAGAAATTACGGCTGGGACTTACTTCCTCACTGGCAGTAGTGCTGGTTCTGATCGTAGCGATTGTCGGAAATCTTCTGGTTGAAAAGCTGCAGATATCCTGGGATCTGTCTCAGGAGGGCGTTTATACGATTTCTGACCAGACGAAGAGTATTCTAAAGGGACTGGAGCAGGATATCACCGTTTATGTACTGGATTCGGAAGAAGGCTTCCCGATCGGCTATGCGCAGATCCTTCAGCAGTATACGAAAAACAGTTCCCATATTCAGATTGCATACCGGGAGCTGAGATTATATCCGAACTTTGCATATGACTATATTGACAGTGCAACAACGATCAATAAGGACAGCATCATCGTGGTATGTGGTGACAAGCATGTGTATCTGGATTCGGATGAATATACCAGTGTGGGAGCAGGAGATAACGGAACCTATCAGACATCCCTGAATTTTGAACCGCTGCTGACCTCCGCCATCAATTCTGTGAATGATGGAGAGTCCTCTGTGATCTATCAGACAACCGGACATAATGAGCTGGAGTTTTCTTCCTCCATACAGACTGCAATCCTGCGTGATAATTATACCTTAAAGGATTTGTCACTGCTTAATCTGGACGCAGTTCCGGAGGATGCGGATATCTTACTGATCAATTCGCCGACCTCTGATTTCTCAAAGGAGGACTGCGATAAGGTTAAGAGCTATATAGAGAATGGCGGAAAGGTGTACTTCATCATGGAAGCCACGATTGTGCTGGGGAATCTGGAGAATCTGATGGAAACCTATGGAATCCGGGCCGAAGAGGGAATCGTAATGGAACAGGACAACTCCCGGATATATGGAGATACACCGACCTATATGATTCCGGTTATAAATGATACAGAGATAACGAAGAAGCAATATGAGGCAAATCTGGCCCTGCTGGTTCCGGTTGCAAAGGGGTTAACGGAGAAAACCGGTACCGGACGGACGATTACAGGCCTGCTTTCAACCTCAAACTATGCATTTTCCAAGGTAAATCTGGATTCGGAATATTTATCCAGAGAGGATTCGGATATTACCGGTCCGTTTTATCTGGCGGCCTTATCGGAAAAAGAAGGAAGCGGCAGTTTGATCGTACTGGCATCCTCCAACATGTGTACCGATCAGGTGGACGAGGTTGTTTCCGGTAATAATGTGGATTTTCTTCTGAACGGATTTAATTATCTGATCGGGGATACCGATAAGATGTCTATCCGCAGTAAAGATATACAGTATGATGTGAGTGTATATACGACCGCACAGACAAGAATCATCAGTGCGGTTGCGGAGTGGGGAATCCCGGTTCTGATTCTGGCAGTCGGAATTGTTCTGGTCCTGAGACGGAAACGGCATTCGAAACCACTTACTACAGAAGGATAGCTTATTTCGTGTGGCGGTGAATCGTGATCAGAAGCAGCACGGTCTGTAGCAGATAACTGAGCATCATTCCCCACATATATCCGGTCAGACCGATCTGCGGAACCAGCATCAGAATGCAGGCAATCCGGATCGCAATACTGATTATGGAATATAACAGGTTTTTCCCAGCAAGGCCAAGGCCGTTCATAATGCTGGCGAGGCAGGTGGAAAGATAAATAAAAGGACATAGTAATGCAAACTGGAAAAGAAGTTCTCCGGCGGTAATACTCTGAAACAGAAACTGTCCGGACCATTTTCCGAGGAACAGCAGAAACAGACTGCTGAGAACTCCGATGATCAGGCAGAAGGAAACACTTTTGCGAATGATACCGGATAGTGCATGGCTATGTTCTTTTTTGTGTTCCGAAGAAATGGCAGGCAGCAGCATGGTGGCAAGGGAAGAGGTTAGGGTTGTCGGGAACATAATGCAGGGCAGGACCATTCCCGTTAAGGTACCGTACAGGATCAGAGCATGATCACCGTTTTTCAGATAAAGATTCAGCATATGGGGGATCAGGATGGCTTCCAGACCCTGCAGACCGGTTAAAGATAGTCGGTTGATCGTAAGAGGGATGGCGTCGGTTAACAGCTCTCTGCGATAAAAGCGGGAGGGATGGGAAGCACAATCACTGTCCGGAGAGCTGCTTTTTAAGAACTGTTTGTAATGGTGAAGATAACAGAATAACAGCAGGCAGCAGGAGGTAAGCTCACCGGCTACGATTCCCCAGACGGCAAAATATGCCTTTGGGGCAGCCAGGGAGAAAACCGTGACGGAAAGAAGATACACACTGCCTATTTTGGCAAGCTGCTCAATAAATTGTCCCCATGCCGTTTCCGCAGATCTTTGAATGCCGATGAAATAACCGGAAAGACATCCCTTTACGGATACGAAAGGAAACGCCAGGGTTAAGATCTTCAGGCAGGATACACATTCAGCGGAATGAAGGAGCTGATAGCTGATAGGTTCTGCCAGAAAGAACATAGTAAGACTGCACAGCACGGAAAGCAGAAAAGAAAGACGGACGGCATGCCTTAGCAGACAATGACCGGCAGAGGCATTGAAATCAGGACGGGCAATCTGTCTGGTCAGGGCGGTCTGGATTCCCTGACAGCAGAAGCTGAAAATGACCATGTATACAGGAAAGACCATCTGATAAATTCCGAGTTCTCTGGCACCGAACAGGTTTGTAAGGAATATTCTATTATAAAATCCTAAAAAGCGTGAAAGTATTCCGGCAAAGGTAAGAATCAAAGTCCCTCTGATAATTGATTTTTGAGCAGAAGCAGACATAATGGGATACCTTGAAATTACTTATTTATCATTATATGGAAATTCGGCAGGAATATGCAGGAGCGGGAGTTGATATCTTATGGAAATTTATATGGATCATGCGGCAACTACGGCGGTACATCCGGCGGTCTTACAGGAAATGGAACCTTATTTTACGGAAAAGTACTATAACCCATCCGGAAATTACCGGCCCGGGCAGGCAGTGAAGCAGACCCTGTATCAGATGCGGGAGCGGATTGCTGCCGTTATCGGTGCAGAGCCGGAGGAAATATTTTTTACAGGCGGAGGAACGGAGTCAGATAACTGGGTGATCCAGTCCTATGGACAGGAGCGGGAAAAAGGGCATATTATAACCACCCGGATAGAACATCATGCCATTGGACATTCCTGTAAAAGGCTGGAACGTCAGGGTGGAAGTGTGACATATTTGAATACTGATAAGCGGGGCAGGGTACATCTCTCAGATGTCCGGCAGGCAATCCGGAAAGAAACATCTCTGATTTCTGTTATGTATGCAAACAATGAGATCGGCACTATACAGCCGGTTTCGGAAATCGGGGCACTGGCAAAGGAATATGGAATTCCCTTTCATACAGATGCGGTTCAGGCCTGCGGTCAGATTCCGATTCACGTAAAGCGGCAGGGGATCAGTCTGATGAGTGCCAGCGCCCATAAGTTTCACGGCCCGAAAGGGACGGGATTCTTATATGCCGAACAGGGAATAAAATTATATAATCTGTTAGAGGGCGGCGCACAGGAAAGTGGTATCCGTTCCGGGACAGAAAATGTACCGGGAATCGTCGGAATGGCAGCAGCTCTGGAGCTGGCATCCCGTACCATGGAAGCAAGGATGCAGGAGGAAACGAAGCTGCGGGATTATATGATCACCAGAATTGTCCGGGAGATTCCGTATGCAAGATTAAACGGGCATAGCTGGTATCGTCTGCCAAACAATATAAATGTTGCGTTTCGGTTTGTAAACAGTGTGCCGTTACTGGTGTGGCTGGATATGAACGGAATCTGTGCATCCGGAGGTTCGGCCTGCAATTCCGGTTCTACAAAGCCGTCGCATGTCATTGAAGCGATTCAGGTGCCGGATGAATATAAACAGGGAGTGATCCGACTGACGATCGGAGAGGAGAATACAAAAGAAGACGCAGACCGTGTCGTGGAACTGTTAAAGACCAAGATACAGGAGCTGCGTCTGCAATCACCGGAGTATGAAGATTTTATGCGAAACAGTAAACCATCAGCTGAGTGAAATAAATTCCGGCTTTCGGTTCTGAAATACGCAATAATAACGGAAGCCGCAATCCTTCAACAGGGCTTCCGCAACATCGAAGCCATAGGCGAAATACTGTGGCTGATGTGCATCGCTTCCGACCGTGATGATTTCACCACCCATGGATTTATACATGGAAAGGATATCACGGTGCGGATGCGGATATCCCAGTCCCTTATAAAGTCCGGCGGTATTGATCTCAATGCCTTTTCCCTGATAGATCAGATTCTTGAAGATGGCCTCAAAGATATCGGCATAGTCACTGAACTTCCAGTCCTGATTCTTGGTAGGGCCGTAGCGGACAACATAATCCAGATGACCGTATACATCATAGTTCTGAAATACCTTTGTATTCTCATAAATGGATTCAAAATATTCCCGGTACGCCTCTGTCTGGGAACGGCCCTCATAATAGGTCGGGTAGTAAGGATCCATGCCACGGACCAGATGCGAGGAGCCGATGATAAAATCAAAAGCATGGTCGGATGCATAAGCCTCCAGCTTATCTGCAATATGGGACATCAGTCCAAGCTCTACACCGGTTCTTACGGTAATCTGATCCCGATACTGCGCAGCCAGCTCTGTCAGACGTGCCAGATAGGCCGGGGTATCCAGCTGGAAATCCATTCCGTCGGCTGCATTCACCGGAAAGTCAATATCATGGTGGTCGGTCAGATAAAAATATTTCATTCCGCAGGCAATCGCACGATCCAGCATAGCTGTAACGGGTGCTTCGGAATCACTTGAAAATTCAGAATGCACATGACAATCTGCAAGCATAATGAAAACCTCCTGTTCTGATA
>CABQJA010000114.1 GCA_902464345.1 uncultured Clostridium sp. | reverse complement strand
ATCTTATCCTGTGGGATTCCCTGTCCGCTTTCCATCCGTTTCTTGAACAGAAGCAGAACCTGGACACATTTTTCTATCATCTCCTGGTTTTCCGCCAGTTCCTTCTGTGCAGCTTTTAACTGTTCGTATACCAGCGGATCCACACCGATCTTCACATTGGTCTCTGTTCCCATCTGGTTGCCGATCGTTTTTACCTGTATCAGATTACCGGCACTCAGGGTACCGCCAATCGCAAAGGATTTCCGGCCCTCACACAGAATCTTATCTCCTGCTTCCACGGTACTGTGCAGGATGGATCCGGAACGTACAGTTCCTCCTGCCTTTACAGAAGCACTTTCTATGAATTTAGTCAGGACATCCCCCTTGGCAAACAGCTGTCCGCGATTCATCCCCTGAATGCCACGACTCAGCACAATATTGCCGCCCGCATGCAGACTGGCACCTTCTACGACACCCTTTACCTGAATATCTCCTTTGGCATGGATACTGAAACCGGTCCGGACATTTCCGTTTACGATTACATTTCCTTCATATACAATATCACCGGTAGAAGCATCCACATCTGCCGCTACTGTATAGGCATTGGATACAAACACCGTATCGCCTTCCAGCTTCACATCTCCGGATACTTCACTGAATATCTGAAGCTTATCCTCTGAAAGCCGGATATTTCGTCCGTATTTCAGGGTCTTCTTCCGGATCTTATGCGGATACAATGGATTACCGAACACATCCTTTCCCGGTTCGCCTTCCTTCTCCGGTGTCAGCGTTGCCAGAAGCTGTCCTTCTTTTACTTCTGTAAATATATTTAACTGATGAAAGTCTACCGAACCATCCTCATTCATTTTCGGCTTGGCCAGCGGATTGGTTTCAAAATGATATTCAATCACCGCATCCGTTCCTTCCACAGCCGGCTTTCCCTTCGCTACCGGTATCGTCTGGCAATAGATTGGAGTTGCAACGACCCGCTCCACGATTGGTTCTACAATTCCGTAACTGACCTTTGCTCTGGTCAGGCTTCCACGGATCATCTCCTGATTCAGAGGAACCCCGCGATTCGATGGTGGATACAGCCTGATTGCCGCCGTCATACGATCCTTTGCCACCTGTACCTGCACACTCGCATCCACCGGATTGATCTTCTTATCCGTTAATCTGACAGTAACCGGATTGCTGAGCATCCGCAGTGTTTTGGTCAGCGTTTCCAGATCATAGTCATAGATTTTATTGTCATTCAGGTATGACATAACTTCCGACACATCCACAGGAGCTCCTCCATCCTGCTGCGGAATCAGCCGGATATAGGTTCCATCCTCTTCTGTGATCAATTGAAAATAACCGTTTCGTTTTGCCATGAGCTCACCTCACTATCCCATCAATATACCGTATTGGTTGCCCAATGTCTGCTTCATCTTCTGTAATGCTCTGGTATGGAGCTGTGAAATCCGGGACTCCGATACCTCTAACACAGAACTGATCTCCTTTAATGTCAGCTCCTCATAATAATAAAGAACTACAACCATTCGTTCCTTTTCTGTGAGTTTATCAAGGGATTCTTTTAAAAGATCCTTCATTTCTTCTTTTTCATATACCTTTTCCGGCTCACTGTCCGCATACTTCTGATTATCAAATGCCCGAACCTCAATTCCCTGTTCCACAAATTCATCAATTGAAGCAATTCCGGTCACCTTCGTCTGCCCCTGCCAGGTATAATATTCCTCCAGCGAAATATTTAATTCTCTCGCAATATCTTCATCCGTGGCTGTCCGGTTCTCTGTACTCTCCAGCTTTGCAATCGCCGCATCAATCTGACGCTGCTTCTGTCTGACCGACCGCGGAATCCAGTCCATTTTCCGGATCTGATCCAGAATTGCTCCCCGGATTCTCAGGCTGGCGTAGGTTTCAAACTTGATTCCTTTTCCATAATCAAATTTATCGATCGCATCGATCAGTCCAAAGATTCCGTAACTGACCAGATCCTCATACTCTACGGTATATCCCAGATACATGCTTAGCCTTCCGGATACCAGCTTTACTAATGGAACATATTCAATTATCAGCGCCTCTCTGGTTTCAGCATCCCGCTTCTGCGAATACTTTTCCCAAAGCTTTGACCGCTTTGCTTCGTCCATGTAGCCACCTCGTTATTACTCTTCCTGTTCCGTTTCTGTCGCTTCTTCTGTCTGTTTCTCCCCGGTCTGCTCCGGTGTCTGCTCTTTCTTTTCCGCATGGATCACACGGTCAATTACCCGCACGACGATGGAAGAAATAATATAAAAAATAATAATCGTTCCCAACAGCCAGATCAGAGATGATATGATTGGTCTCTTTAATACAAAATTGCTGATCAGTACAATCAATGTTGCCAAAAGGACAATAAACGGTCTCAGCCATCTTAATTTCATCATTCTGCCTCATTTCCCTTAAATCACCATTTCGGGTTGTCCGACTGCCCGAATTGTAAGATTCCCTGTTTCCGGATCAAAAATGATCGTTCTACCATAATTCTTACCGGTATCCTCTGCCAGCAACGGAATCTTAAACTGCGCCAGCAATTCCTTTGCCGCCTGTACATTCTGTGCTCCGATACTGGTAATGTCGTTTTCCTCTGAAAAATCAAACATGGCGGCTCCGCCAGCCATCTTGGCCGTCAGATTTTTCGGATTCGTACCGTCTTTTAGCATTTCCTGCAGCATGTCTTCCAGTCCGGAATCAACAAATTTCGAACGATTACTGTTATTTCGGATTCTGGTACTGTCCGGAAGCATGGCATGAAGCAAACCGCATCTGCCTGATTTCGAATCAAATATCACAATCCCGACACAGGAACCCAATCCAATTGTTGTAATTTTCTGTGGCACATTACATATTCCGTAATCTGCCATTCGAACTTTAATCATTGAATCCATAATCTTCACACTTTATATTCCCAGCTTCTGCCGAATCGTATTATAAGACTCGGTATCCGCAATCATCATAATATGTCCTTCAATCGAAAGATCCTCACCCTCAAACTGTGATTCTATCCGAAGCACTTCATCCCTCTCCCGGCTGTTTACAACTGCCGGAAAGCTTAAAATTGCACCTGCCATGTCGATCGCCAGCATCGGATTGGACGGGCGCATCCGGATTCCGGTCAGTGTCTCCAGCGAAGCCAGATAGGAACTGATCAGAATATTTCCAATCTCCTTAACCGCCGACAGATCTACGTCATCAAACAGGTCAAGGGCGGATAATTCCAGTCCCATTAATCGGTTCACCAATCGATGTGCATCCTCAACATCCATTGCAAATAATACAAAGCCCTCAATTTCGCCGCTGATATTACTCATAACACCTGCAATGACATTCTCGGCACCGCCAATGCTTTCCACAAATTCATCCAGGTTCATAAATGATACCTTGGGCATTTTCATGGTTAATCTGGAATTCAAAAGTACGGACAGAGCGGTTGTCGCATTTCCTGCACCAATCGTACCGAATTCCGTGAGGACATCCAGTTCTGTTGCATCCATCTGTGACATTTCCCCTCGCCCCTTTCTAGTCTGTAATAATTCCGTTAATATTTACCAGCGAAATCAGTGTATCCTTATACTTTCCTATTCCTGTAATATAATAATTGCTGTCATCTCTTCCGTTATCGTATGCGACCTTCTCAATGTCTTCTTCCGGCATGGTCACTACTTCCCGTACCTCATCGACCAAAAGACCCAGCAATGCATTCTGCTCCGGCTTAATGATGATGATTCTCGTTGTATTACTGATCTCATCCTCGCCTAATTCCAGCTTCTTATGCATACTCATAACCGGGATGATCTCTCCTCGGAGATTAATGACACCCAGAAAATACGGCTGTGTCTTCGGCACTCTGGTGATCTTCTGCATTCTGACAATATTATCAACATAAGCAATATCTATTCCGTACTGCTCACAGCCGATCTTTGCTACTATATACTGTTTATTTTCTTCCTGCTTCTGTACTTCTGCCATAGTCTTCACCCCCTAAACCAATGTGTTTGCATCAATGATCAATGCAACTTCTCCATCACCCAGGATGGTTGCTCCGCTAAACATCTTATGGATATAAATATATTTGCCCAGAGGCTTGATTACGATCTCCTGCTGTCCGATCAGATTATCAATAACCAGACCTGCCTGCTTGTCGCCCTTCTTCACGATCACGACTACCAGACTCTCATTCTCCTCTTCCTTCGGCTCCAGATCCAGTACCTGATCCAGACGAACCAGCGGTATAACAGTGCCCCGGAGATTAATAACCTCCTTGTTCTGTACCAGCTTCACATCTGATTCCAGAATATCTTCTACCGTAACGATCGAGTTCAACGGGATTGCATATTTCTCATCCCGGATTTCTACCATCAATGCCTGAATAATTGCAAGCGTTAACGGCAGTCTTACTATGAAGGTCGTACCTTCTCCAAGTACGGTATCTACTTCTACATCACCGCCAAGGCCCTCGATCTTACTCTTAACAACATCCAGTCCAACACCACGTCCGGATATATCGGATACCTTCTCTGAGGTAGAGAATGCCGGCTGGAACAGCAGATCAATTGCCTCTTTATCAGACATCATTTCTGCCTGCTCTTCGGTAATCGTACCCTTCTTAATCGCAGATGCCTTTACCTTCTCAACATTAATACCGGCTCCATCGTCCGCAACCTCAATCGTTACGTTATTACCATCCTGATATGCATTCAGCCGGATCGTACCAACCTGTGGCTTGCCAAGCTTAATACGGTCGATCGTAGATTCCAGTCCATGATCGGCAGCATTCCGGAGCATATGCATCAACGGATCACCGATCTCATCAATAACAGTCCGGTCAAGCTCGGTCTCCTCACCGGTCATGATCAGCTCCATCTCCTTGTTCAGCTTCTTGGACAGATCACGGATCATACGTGGGAATCGGTTAACTACGCTCTCAATCGGAACCATTCGAACCTTCATAACAGATTCATGCAGATTGGTCGTAATCCGCTCCAGATATTCAATCTGCTCATTAAACTGCTGGGTCTGACTGCCCTCCTCGCTGGCACTGGCAGATACCAGTCCGTTCTTCGCAATGATCAGCTCACTTACCAGATTCATCAGATCATCCAGCTTCTCAATATCTACACGCACCGAACGATTCACTACCGGCTTCTTCTTTGTTTCAGCTGCCGGCTTCTTCTTTGCCTCGGTGGTTTCCTTTGGCTTCTCTTCCTTCGTTTCCGTTGCTGCAATTTCTTCCTTCGGAGCCTCTTCCTTCTGTGCATTGGCAGCAATCGTTTCCGGTGTAAATGGTTCCAGTACCACTTCCTTGATCTCTGATACATTGGAAATTACCTTCTGTACCTGCTCTGCCGGTTTATCGGAAATGATAAACATACTGAAGTCAAAATCAAACTTCTCATCCTCGATATCCTGTACGCTCGGCTCGGACTTTATGATCTCACCGACAGACTCCACACCCTTAAATACCAGAAAAGCTCTGGCTGCCTTCAGAATACAGGTGTCCTGAATGTATACCGTTACGCCATAAACATTCATTCCGTTACTGATTGCTTCTTTCATGGCATTCTGCTCAAAGTCAGCAATCGGAAGCTTTAAGAACTTCCGCTTGTCACCGTCTGCAGTCTCCTGCGGCTTGGCTGCTTCCGCTGCCGGAGCTGCCTCCTTCGCTGGTGCTGCCTCTGAGGAAGCACCCTTTAATGCATCATTTAACAGCTGGATAACCTCTTCATTATCCTCGGTTCCTTCATCCGCAGATTCCTGTATATTGGTCAGATAGCCTTCCAGGGCATCCAGACATTTGAATACAATATCTACAATGTCCGGAGTCACGGACATCTTTCCGTTCCGAATCTCAGAAAATACATTCTCCATATCATGGGTCAGGCGCTGCATCCGCTTAAATCCCATGGTTCCTGCCATTCCCTTTAAGGAATGTGCTGCCCGGAAAATCTCATTAACCGTATCAATATTCTCCGGATCCTGTTCCATAATCAGCACCTGATCATTCAGTGTCTGCAGGTGTTCCTTCGATTCATCAATAAATATTTCCAAGTATTGACTTAAATCCATTTAGCATACCCCCGTATAATTTATAATTGCTTTTGCCATCTGATCCAATGAAACTACCTCATCGGAAAGTCCGGACTGTGCTACCATTTTCGGCATTCCATATACCGTAGAGCTCTCCTTATCCTGACTGATGACATATACATTTTTCTCCTGACACAGTTTACCAATACCCTTGGTTCCATCGGCACCCATTCCGGTTAATATCACGCATACAATCTCATAATAGCCGGACTGGATCAGACTCTCATACATATAGTTGGCATATGGACGCAGTCCCATGACCGGCTCATCATCCCCAAGCCGGATCACATGCTGTCCGCGCTCTGCCTGCTGAATCCGCAGATGCCTGCCTCCTTTGGCTATGTAGACATGTCCATTCTCCAGAATATCACCCTCGGCGGCTTCCTTTACCGGCATCTTGCTGCGATCATTCAACCGCTCCGCTAACGATGCTGTAAATCCCTCCGGCATATGCTGTACGACCACAACTGCCGCGTCCAGATCTGCCGGCAGATACGGTATGATCTCCTGCAGTGCCTTCGGTCCGCCTGTGGAACATGCAATCGCCACCAGCTTTCCTCTTCCCAGATCATTCTGTCTGCGCTTGCGCTGTCTGGCCTCCTTTACTACAATGGAAGGCTCATGATCCGTCTCAATGATGGATAATGCTTTCATTACCTTTTCCCGGAAATACGGCATATTTACAAGAATATTTTCCGGCTTCTTCAGGAAATCAACCGCTCCAAGCGATAATGCCTCAATCGTTTCCGCACTGGACCGTTCCGCCACCGTACTGAACACAACCGTTGGAATCCGGATCTTGTTCTGCTTCATCTTCCGAAGCAGTTCTACTCCATCCATAACCGGCATATTGATATCCAGAAAAATAAAATGTATGGGTGTTAACCGCTGCATTGCTTCCAGGGCATCCTTGCCATTCGTTGCAGCATAAACCACCTGATATTGTTCTGTTGTGTTAATTATATCAGACAATACTCTTCTCATGAGTGCAGAGTCATCAATAATCATAATATTTTTCTTCATTATTCCAAACCTTTATTTTTCAATATTTTCCGTCTCTCATCTTCAAAAATATAACGGATGATCTGTTCCCGCTCCTTATCTCC
>CABQJA010000113.1 GCA_902464345.1 uncultured Clostridium sp. | reverse complement strand
CACATACAATTGCAAGAACATAGTTCACAAGGATCGTGACGAGCATGACCAGAATGTACTTCGGTTCTCCCCACGCATAAAAGATCAGACTTGCAATAAGCAGTATCAGATTCTTAAATTTTCTCGGTGTTATAAAATAAACTGCCAGTACGATCGGCAGAAACACAAACAAAAATGTCGTGCTGGAAAATAACATAATCGGTTCCTCCTGTATATTAACAAGATAATAATCCCTGTTCCAATACAAATTCAAGACTTAATATCCTAGTTTCTCCTGATTTCTGAAAATAGATTCCTATTTTCTTCCGGTCAAGATATGTAATCGTCCCTTCTCCGAAACTACGATGACGGACCGTCTCACCCACTGCCAGCTTTGAACGGTCAAACCGGATCTCATTTACAAATCTTGACGGGCTGAGCGGTTTATTATACCGTTCCTTTAATACATAAATATGCAGATATGTCTTTGCACGGGTAACCGCTACATAAAACATCCGGCGTTCTTCTTCTATTTCATCGGGCTTCACAGCCTTCTTATAGGGAGCAATTCCCTCATTTGCCTGCAGAACAAACACGACCTGATATTCCAGTCCTTTCGCACTGTGCATGGTTGTAAAAGTAACCGCATCCTGATTTCTGCCGAAATCCGCCTGTCGATTCCGTTGCTCCTCCAGTTCCTTCCCGTATTCCTCAATATGCTGAAACCAGCTGTCATAATCCCGATACGGCTCTGCCATTGCCTGAATCTCATCCAGAATATCGAGCAGCTCCTCTGCCTTCATCTTCCGAAGCTTTGCATACTCCTCCAGATACTGGTCATACCCAATTCCCTTTCGGATATAATTAATAGCCGCAAACGGGGTCATTTTCCGAAGACGTTCCAGATCCGAATTCAGCTTCTGGATTGCCTCCACTGCCCATGCCTTATCCTGTACCTGATTCAAAATACGCTCTGTATCTATCAGCGGCGTATCCAGCCACTCTCTGCGCAGATATCGTTTCGGCCGGTTCCAGATCTGCAGAAAGTCCGAACGGTCTCTGCTTCCGACAGCGATCCGGATATATGCCTGCATCTGCCTTGCAATCCAGTGGTCATAACAGTTCGGCAGATGATCCCGCATCCGAAACGGCAGATTATACTCCATGAATGCATTTACCGTTCTGCGCGGTTCCATATTCGTCCGGAATATCACCGCCATTTCCCCGTATGGAATCCCCTGTTCGTGATACTGCTGTACCCGCTTCCGGATATCCTGTGCTTCCTCGGCCGGTGATTTTAACTCATGGATACAGATCGGGGTCACATAAGACTGTTCCGATACGATCTTTTTATCGTATCGTTTTTTATTATTTGCGATCATCCGGAGACTTCCCTCTACAATCTCACGGCTGGACCGATAATTGACATTCAGAAGAATGACCTCCGCCTCCGGATAATCCTTTGTAAATCCCAGCATGATCTCCGGTCTTGCTCCGCGGAACCGGTAAATGGACTGATCATCATCCCCTACCACAAACAGATTTCTTCTGTCGCCGGAAAGCATCCGCACGATCTCATACTGAATGCGGTTAATATCCTGAAACTCATCGATCAGAATATACTGAAACTTCTCCTGCCACTGTCTGCAGATATCCGGTCGCTCCTTCAAAAGCTCATAGGTATATACCAGCATATCATCAAAATCCAGCTTTCCTGCCTGCTGGATCCGTTCCTGATATCCCTGATAGATCTGCCGGAATTCATTCTCACCGCAGGTCGTACTGTAGTAATGTTCGATCGGCATGTACTCACTTTTTACCAGCGTGATCTCGCCGGTCAGATTCTGAATAAATTCCTCTTCATCCTCGTATTCTAACTCCTGCTTCTGAACCAGCTCGGTCAGAATCTTCCGTTTCTCCTCCTCCGTTACGATCTGACTGCCGGTATACCCATAAGCCCGGCGCAGAATCCAGAAAAAAACAGAATGAAACGTACCAAAAGTGCAGGGAACATTCGCTCCCTGCATCTTTGTTCGGAACCGCTCCTGCATCTCCATGGCAGCAGCCTTCGTAAAGGTTACCACCAGAATATTTGCAGGATGAATTCCGGCTTCTTCAATTAAATACCGGGTTCTGTCTGTTATAACAGCAGTTTTACCGCTTCCCGGTCCTGCAAGAACCAGACATGGCCCATCAATATGCCGGATTGCCTGTTCCTGTGCTTCATTGAATTTCATATTACTCCTGATTTGCCTGTTCCAGCTTCCGGATACCTGTCTCCATCCGCTTTAACGACTCTTCTTTTCCAATAATCTCCATAATCTCAAATGCTCCACCCGGTGTGGACTGTTTTCCGGATACAGCTGTGCGGACCGGCCATAAGCCGGTGCCGTTTTTGATACCTTTTTCACTGATATATGCCATCAGTCTGTCATGAAGAGCATCCAACGTCCAGTCATCGAAATCCTTCAGAATCTCATACTCTTCCTTCAGAATCTCAAGAGAATTCTGAAGATTCGTCTTCATCTTCTTATGACAATACATCTGCACATCATAATCCGGAAGCTCTTCGAAGAAGTCTACCAGTTCCTTTACATCCGGCAGAATCTCCATACGGGTCTGTACCAACGGACAGATTTTGTCCAGATCCAGATCTTTCGTGATCACTTCACGAATATATGGCGTCACCAGTTCCTTAAACCGGTCAGCATCCATGGCTTTCAGATACTCACCGTTCATCCACTTTAACTTATTAATATCAAATACGGACGGAGATTTATTGATTCTGTGGTAATCAAACTCTTTCACCAGTTCCTCCAGTGAGAAGATTTCCTGATTACTGTCCGGACTCCATCCTAATAATGCCACATAATTAACTACTGCTTCTGCCACAAATCCCTGCTCGATCAGGTCTTCAAATGAAGAATGTCCGCTCCGCTTGCTCAGCTTCTGGTGATTCTCGTCCGTGATCAACGGGCAATGGATATATTTCGGCTCTTCCCAGCCAAATGCCTGATATAACAGGGTATATTTCGGTGAAGAAGAAATGTATTCATTTCCACGTACAACATGCGTGATCCCCATCAGATGATCATCTACAACATTTGCAAAATTATAGGTTGGGAATCCATCTGACTTGATCAGGATCATATCATCCAGCTCATCATTCGAAACCGTAACATCTCCGTAAAGCTCATCATGGAAGGTAGTGGTTCCTTCTGTCGGACTGTTCTGTCTGATAACATACGGAACACCGGCTGCCAGCTTCGCCTCTACCTCTTCTTTGCTCAGATGCAGACAATGTTTATCATAAACAACGATTTCCTTCGTCTCACCACTCTCGGTTGTAATCGTCTGTCTCAGAGACTCCAGGCGCTCCTTATCACAGAAACAATAATATGCCTTTCCCGCTTCGATCAACTGCTTCGCATATTTAAGATAGATACCCTGTGCCTGACGCTCACTCTGGACATACGGACCAACTCCGCCGTCCTTATCCGGTCCTTCATCATGCTTTAATCCGGTCTTGTCCAATGTCCGGTATATGATATCCAATGCTTCCTCTACAAATCGTTCCTGATCGGTATCTTCGATCCGGAGGATAAAATCTCCGCCTTCATGCTTTGCGATCAGATATGCATACAAGGCAGTTCTTAAATTTCCGACATGCATCCGTCCGGTCGGACTCGGTGCAAATCTGGTTCTGACTTTACTCATTCCGGTCACTCCTTATTTGTTTGCTCCACAGCAATATTTAAACTTCTTACCAGAACCGCATGGGCAAGGATCATTTCTTCCAACCTTCGGTGGCTTAACAACGGTCTTGGAGCTCTTCTCCTTCTTATACAGGGCCTTTCTCTGCTCCGGAGTCAGAAGTGCATCCCACTCCTCCAGTGTATACAGCCATTCTGCATTACATCCAACCATATTCATATATAACTTCGGAAGATCAATATCAAGAGAAACCTTGGTATCTGCTTCCATCTCTTCGATATTATTCGGAGTCTTTAAGCTCTCATCAATGCCATCCAGAAAACCTACCATCAACTGCAGGGTTGTCTCATACTTATCTGCCAGCTCCTGTACGGTACCTTCTACTACTTCATCCGGATTCTTTAACAGCTGCTGATAGATACCCTTCTCAACGGTAAAGTAATTCAGCCAGAACTCTTTTCCTTCCGGTGTTCTGTCATCCAGACCATATGCGTAATCACGCCACTCTTTTAATAAACTCATATCCTAGTCCTCTTCTTTCTCTTTTTCTTGTATATCATGTCATACATTTTTGTCTTTTCTATGTCACTGCAATCCGCATTGCCCGACTTTCACAGTATAGCAAACCTCCTATGAGATTTCAACTGTTTCCTGCTCCCAGTCCCATTTCATCGCCTGCTTCCATTCGTCCTGCCTGTCCGCATACTGCTGTTCCAGCCATTCAATAGCCTTCTGTCTTCCATCTTCGCTTAGATCAAAGCGTTCCCGCTGTTTTTTCTCATCCGGCGTTGCCTCATAGGAATATGGTTCCTTCCATATGGTAACCATTAGATATGGGATCTCCGTTTCCGTCTCTGCGCCATCCTTCACGGTAACCGTTTTCTCCGTCTGCTTTTCAAACATAAACCGCATTCCCTGAAAACTGCCACTCCATTTCTGCTTCTTAAAATACTCTAACGGCATATATTCTGTCCGATCTAACATTCTGCTTCCTCCATAAATACCCGAAGTGCTTTATATTCTTCCTGCATTCTCTGATATCCATGCTGATAGAATTCTTCCCTCTTGCTTTCTCTGGTCTCAAACTTACTGATGCATGGCATCTTCGGCCGGATCACCATGATCTTTCCCTCCGCTGTCAGCCGCTCCATCTCTGTCTTCTGCGTCTGATATACATCAGCCCGGTTTAACAATGCATCTGCGAATTTTGGATATCGTTTTCCATAGGCTGCCTTGATCAGAAACTTATACTTATTATAATCTGTCGGGGTCTCATTTCCGGTCTTCGTCATAATGATCACAACCTTATCGCACCCCTTTTCAAATGCCCGATTATAAGGAATGGAGTCCACCAGACTGCCATCCATATAATCATGCCCGTCCATTTCCACCGGAATGGAAAGCAACGGTACGGAACAGGAAGCCTTGACCGCTGTCAGTGTATGCCGGTCCTCTCCGGAACCGTCTATATACTCTGCCTGTGCCGTATCACAGTTTACAACCACGACCTCATGTTCCACCTTCGTCTCATGATGTGCCTTAAAATCATATGGAAATGTCTTATAAGAGAATTCAAACACCATCTTTTCCAGATTCAGAAAGCTTCCTGTCTTGATCAGCTGCGCCGGTCCATAATAGGAGTCCTTCTTCCCCGGACTGATGATCTGCTTCGTCCGTCCTCTCTGCCCGGACAGAAAATTCATCATATTTCCTGCTCCGGCCGATACACCCGCGATATAATCAAATGTCACATGTTCGTCCATCAGGAAGTCCAGGGCACCTGCCGTAAACAGTCCGCGCAATGCTCCGCCTTCCAGAACCAATCCTATTTTCATCCTGTTATCATTCCATTCTATTCTATATATCTTTGTATATTTGCATACTTTCGTATGGTGTCCGCCACAAATGTCGACACCTCATTTAATCATATTCAACTGCGCTGAAAATGCAAGTATTTTTCTGAAATTTAATCCTTAATTTAGGATTAAACTTATGCAAACCTATAGGATCGCATATCCTGCTGCGGCTATCCTGACCCCATACTGTACAAGGGTCATAACCACCAGACTGTTGCTGATAAAGATCACAGCTCCCGCAATGACATGAAATCTCCGGACCGCCTTGGGTTCCTTTAAAACCTCCGTCCGCACGATCGGATACGAAGCCGGTGCCGTCAGAATTGACAGGATCGTTACTTTAAAACCGACTACCCCCTTCATAATCACAAAACAATCTACAAATAATAACAGCAATGGGATTCCTACTACAATTGCAAAAATAATTGAAGCGATCACTGTGTTTTTCATACAATGCAGCAGCTCCTCCTCCTGATATGCCATGCTGTCCGGATAGAACATCCCGCCGGGATTGATCAGCAACAGCGATGGATAAATCAGGCATCCCAGAATATTTGTAGCTTCAAATAAATAAACCAATATCGGATTTCTTTTCATATGTACTCCCCCTGACCGGTTACAGTCCTTTGTTTATTCAGTAGTGTAGCATATCTTGTTCTGTATGACCAGTCAAAAATCCGGTCACCGGATATCAATCCCCTGCCCCAGAATTCTCCTTTTCCAAATGCTGTGCAGACATGGAAAAAGGCTCCGGCGGGGAAACCGGAGCCTCATGGATAAAGGGGAGGATCGTAGTCCTTTTCTTCTGAAAAGCACTTACGTTGTAACCGAATCGGTATTACCGCTTCGATTAATTATAGTATAAACACTTTTCCTCCGCCTATACATCCGGGCTTAATATTTTTAATTTAATTGGCAGACTTCTTTACTGATACCCCTTCCAGATTCATAACCTTCCGGATTGGAATGGATAAGCCGTATGCAACCGCAATCGATGCAACATCCTTCACGATATACGGAACAACTGCAAGCATAAATGCTTCCATAAATGTCCGGGAAGTGATCTTTGCGAACTGAATCGTTCCGCACAGATAGCAGATGCATAATCCTACGATTCCGAACAGGATTGCCAGCCACTTCTTCTCTACGAGATCGATCATTCCGCAGGCAAAGCCCAGGAATAAAAAGCCCCAGATATAACCACCGGTCGGACCGGCAATGGCTGCAAATCCTGCATTAAAGCCGGTAAATACCGGAACGCCGACGATTCCGAGCAGAATATATATAAATATAGACAGGGTGCCACGGAATTTACCCAGACAGAAGCCTGCAAGTGCTACTGCAAAGGTCTGCAGTGTAAATGCGATCTGCCATGGTGTCGGGATGGAAATCTGTGCAAGTACAGCGGTCACTGCTGCAAATACACCTATAAATACAATACTTTTTACCGAAAATAACGGTTTCTTTTCTTCATTCATCTTTTGATGCTCCTTTATGATCTGTCATAGACTTATGCATTAGTTCTTCCGGTTGCTGTCTGCTTCGTCATCGACCGGGCGTACGCTTACCTCTCCGGAGGAAAGTACCTTCCGGCTTCCGTCCTCACACTCCAGGATCAGATGACCATCATCATCAATATCAACAGCCACTCCGTATACCGGCGGATCTGTCAATGTCCGGATCCTCTGTCCCAGAAGGAACGAGCGTCTCTTATAT
>CABQJA010000112.1 GCA_902464345.1 uncultured Clostridium sp. | reverse complement strand
AAGCACGTCTGGCAGCTATTGGCCAAATCATCCAATAGATCCAGGCTAAATATTCATATGAATAAAAGCACCGGAAATCAGAAGTGAAAACCTCTGATTTCCGGTGCTTTTCTACTGTTGTTTTCCTCAATCACGAACTATGTATTATACGGATAGATCTTCCAGCTGTCTGACAGATCTCCGGACGGTAAATCTATACATATAAATATCCAGAATCATCAAGACAATCATATAGAACAGGTATATAAACTGAACACCGGAATGCGGAATCAGATATAGTAAAAATCCGGTACCACAGATAATGCCGGCAGCCAGAATTGCAAATGCCATATTAAAGAAGACATTCAGGTTCCCTCGCAGGGCATTTAACTCATCCTCCCAGATCAGTTTCGGATGTATGGAATCCAGCAGGATTCCGAGACAGGTAATAAAGAATACCATAAGTCCTCCCGCAATTCCGTAATAAACAGCCATGGATACCGGCAGTTTTAATATGATTGCCAGGATCACAACATCGATCAGATAACTCGGATAACTGAACAGCAGGCTGATCAGTCCCTTTACATGAATCTGTAGCGAATACGGAACCGGTATATACTTCATAAAATCTATATGTGCTCCCTCTCTGGTAAAGGAGCTTGATGCCAGTCCGTTAGCGGCTGTAGTCAGAGCTCCCAGTCCAAGGAACAGACACAATGTCAGCACCACCGCCATCACATTGCCTGCCTGATACATGTCTATAAATTTCTGTATACTGCCACTGCCCTTCTGCATCATACATACCACAATAATGATCACCGGCCAGAAGAAATTAATCAGCACACAATTGGATACAAATGCCGGTGTCCGCAGAATCGTTCGCATTTCCTTCTTGAAATAGGTCTTAAATACAGACTGGCTCTTTAATCCCTTTGCTGCATGTGTATTGTGTTCCTTCTTGTTTGCTACTGACTTAAAGCTATACAGTCCCGGAAGATAGATGAGATTTGCAACTACCATGAAGAGCGCCAGTAATCCTGCGGTCAATCCAAGATAAAATAACACCTCCAGCCATGATCCCGTTGCAGCCGAATGAACCAGAAGGTATCCCGGATAAAAGATAATGTTCATGGTATTTAAGAATGCATTGTTACCACTGGTCAGAGATTCTACATATGTCTCTATTGAGAATCCTTCCAGCCCCTGGAACGACAGAAATGCTCCCAGGATCAAAAGAATCGTCAGTACTGCCATCACTGCATTTAATACCTTACGGTTCCGGATCCCCTGAAACAGATACATTACGATCATACTGATAATACCGCAGTAGACCAACGGAACGACCGGTAAGGTTATCGTTCCGAGGATTCCGGTTATCACACCAATCGGACTCAGTCCGATTGCAAGCACATAACCGATATAAGCACTGAAGATTACCATAAATTCCATTACGCTCTCTGCCAGATAGGTCACCCAGAACTTGGCAAGGATCAGCTCATGTGTCCGCACCGGCAACGGAAGTAAATAATCCAGATCGGAAGAAAAATAAAACTCATTAATAATAACATTCAGACCAAATATCATGGCACAGGCTGAAATGAACTGCACAATGAACAACATTCCCTCGTCTTTTCCGCCTGCCTCGATCATTGCCAGCGTCATGAAATAAGCAATTGCACCTACGATGATACAGCACGGAATCATGATAAACAGCATGGCCGCACCGCCAAATACGGTATAGGTACGTTTATTCTTTTCGTCCTTCGGCATCTCCATATCCTGACCACGCCGCAGAAGCTTTAATAAATAAGAGACCTGTTTCATTCTGTTGCCTCCTCTGCTTCACCGTTAATCTCAAGGAAGATCATTTCCAGACTCTTGCCCGGATATGCCTGACGTAACTCATCCAGTGTACCGTTAAATACAACCTCTCCCTTCCGGATAATAATGATCCGGTCACACAGCTGCTCTGCCACCTCCAGCACATGTGTGGAGAAAAATACACAGTTACCTTCTGCTGCATGTTCCCGCATCATGTTCTTTAGCTCATAGGCAGCCTTCGGATCCAAACCGGTCATTGGCTCATCCAGAATCCAGACCGGTGGATTGTGAATCAATGCCGCACAGACCATCATCTTCTGTCGCATACCATGGGAATAATCACTCATCGGCTGTCCCAGTACATCCTGAACCTCAAACCGCTCTGCCAGTGCCTGGATTCTCGGCTGTCGGTCTGCCTCCGGCACCTGATAGATATCTGCCATTAACTGGATAAACTCCATACCGCTTAACCGCAGGAACATATCCGGATTATCTGCAACATATGCCAATGATTCTTTCGCTTTTAATGCCTCTTTCTGCATATCATAGCCATGAATTGAAATCTTTCCCTCTGTTGGCTTCAGGATTCCGGTTAACATCTTGATCGTAGTTGTCTTACCGGCTCCGTTCTGTCCGACAAAACCTACAATTTCCCCCTTATTAATGGTAAACGTTAAATCATTGACTGCCGTAAATTCTTTTCCGAACTTCTTCGTTACATGCTCTACCTGTATCATGTTTTTGTTCCCTTCCTATGTATTTTGATCAGTTTCATACTTTCTGTTATATCCGGTCTCACCTGCTGTTATAATAACCCTCTGCTATTTATCATACAGTAGTTTTTTCTTCATCGCAACTTCTATTTCGGCACATTGAATCCCATTTCAAAATATGGTAGGATAAGAACATATGATATAAGAAATGGAGTATACCAATGAATAAAAAAGAAACCTTAGAAATCCGAAAATTATTTATGCAGGAATCATCCTGCCTGTCCAAGATATGCAGCTGTTATGTGGACTATAATAAACAAAAAGTATGTACCATGCAGGAGGCCTTTCTGTCCCTTGCCAAGGATGAAGCATTAAAATACAATGACCTTTTTAAGGCAACATTATCCGGAACCATTGGCAAAAATCTGTTAAACATGGAGTTCCCTACAGAACAGGAATTTAACGGCGGTACACAGGAGTTTCTGATGAAGCTTCGTGCCTCCGAGCTGAAGGATGACGCACTTCTGCAGGAATTTTATGACCGTGTGATCACAGCCTTTGATTATCCGGAAAACTATTATATTATTCTGATCTATGGAAATTATGATGTGCCGGGCCGTGCAACCGATGGTGCCGAAATGTTTGATGCCTCGGAGGAAGTATATCAGTTCCTGCTCTGCAGCATCTGTCCGGTCAACCGGAGCAAGGGCGGTCTTTCTTATCTGTCGGACAGCAATGTGATCGGGGAACGGATCCGTGACTGGATCGTAGAAGCACCAATGAAAGGCTTCCTGTTCCCGGCCTTCAATGATCGGGGTTCCGATATCCATAACGTATTGTATTACAGTAAGAATCCGGAGGATACCCATCCGGAACTGATTGAACAGCTTCTTGGCAGTGTAACTCCAATGTCTCCGGTCAGCCAGAAAGAGACCTTCCAATCCCTGTTGTTAGATACTCTGGGTGAGGAAGCCGATTATGAAGTGGTCTCTTCTATTCATGAGAATCTGAATGAAATGATCGCAGAAACCAAGAATAATCCGGATCCTCTTACGCTAAGCCGCAATGAAATGAAAAATCTGTTTGAAATCAGCGGTGTTCCGGAACAGGAATTACAGGATTTCGATCAGAAATACGAGGAAATTGCCGGGGCTAAGACCAGGCTCCTTGCATCAAACCTTACCAATACCAAGAAATTAAGCATTGAGACACCGGACATTGTTATCAAGGTAAACTCCGATCGGACTGATCTGATCAAGACTCAGTACATTGATGGTCGCCAGTGTTTCGTCATTACCGTTGATGACCATGTCGAGATCAATGGTATGAATGTCCGAACCATGAAAATAGATACTCCGCAGGAATCCTGATCCTGCGGAGCCTTTTATTTTTATTCAGTTTCATTCAGTTTGAAAGCTTCTACTTCCTGTTTCAGTGCATTCGCACAATTGATCAATTCTGTACTGATTGCTGCATTTTCCTGTGAAGAAGCCGCATTTGCTTCAATGATCCGGCTGATTTCTTCGATTCTTCCGGTTATCATATCAACCGCTGCAGACTGATTATCCACATGCTCTGCAATCATTCGGATATCCTCCAGAGAATGTGCAGATTCCTCTACACCACTGCTTAAGGTTTCAGCCGTCGCTTCTGCAATCCCACGCCCTCTCTTTACAGCCTCACCGGAATCATCGATCAGCATCCGGATGGAATCACTCGCTTTCAGGCTTTCAGCTGCCAGCTTTGAAATCTCAGTTGCTACAACCGCAAATCCCTTTCCGTTCTCACCGGCTCTGGCTGCCTCAATCGATGCATTCAGTGCCAGAAGCCCTGTCTGATCCGCAATCGCATTGATCGTGGTAATAATCTCACTGATTTTTCCGGAACTTTCGTTAATCTCATCCATTGCAGTCAACAGCTTCTGCATCTCTTCATTACCATGCTGGAGCTTCTCATTCGTCGCATCCGATACCTGACTGACATTTGCCGCATTCCCTTTGATATGATGAATCTCATCCGACAATACGGACATATTGGATACGACATCCATGATTGCTTCATTCTGCTCAGTTGCACCTTCGGCTACAGAAAATGAACTCTGTTCTACCTGCTTTGAAAATTCCACTACCACCTCAGCCTGTTTTTCGATATCAGCAAATGCCTGATTCAGGCTGTCCAGAATTACCTGCAATGACTCTTTTATCTCCAGAAAGCTTCCCTTATAATCAGCCTCGATTCTGACGGTCAGATCCTTGTTGGATATTCCGGTCACCACCTGACTGATATCATTGATATAATATTTCAGGCTGTCAATCGTCTGATTCAGAGATCCGCTCAGCTTCTCAATCTCATCTGTAATCGGCTCTTCATCAAACCGGACATCCAAATTTCCTTCTGCAATATCTCCAACCTTATCACTGACCGACTCAATTGGCTGGAACCATGCACCGATCTTATTCTTACAGATCCGGGATGATAACAGGATTGAAACAATTAATATGGCAATACATATTACAAACAGGATGATCGTCATCTGCAGTGATTTCAGTGTAGACTCAGCAGCAATGACTTTCCATCCGCATTCATCAATGGTAGATGCAATCATTCGCATAGCTCTTCCATTATAATCTGTAATCTGATATATCCTTCCATCCTGATTGGCCAGCTTCTGGTACCGTCCCCGGTTGGCTGTACTTAAATTCTCTGAATGCTCGGTAGTCAATGCCAGATCCGCACTCTTATGTGTCAGAATGGTTCCATCTGCCGCTACCAGAAACACATATCCGCTATCCGAGGTATTCTGTGCCGCTACCAGATCAATGATATTATCCATGTACAGGTCAAATCCGACAACACCTACAACTGTGCCATCAACCTGAAATGCCTTCGAGATCGTAATACAGAAATTGCCGGTCTGCTCGTCCACATACGGTGTTGATACATAAGTGTTATCAGGGTCCGCCTTCGCCTGAATGTACCATTCCCGTTCCATAACCACGAAGTCAGCCGGCGGCTCCCAGCCACCGCTCATCACAGTACTATTCGTATCATAACAGGTATAAGCAGCCGAAATATTCTCATCACCGGCCACGTAGGAGTCAACCAGTTTCATTGTCTCTGACCAGGTATCTTCTGATGAATCGCCTGCTCTAAGAGGAACCTTCCCCTCATATCCCGTTACCCCCAGCCGTTCTGCTGCAGCTGCCATAGACTGCAGGTATACCTGCTTCTGTGCAATCTCCTTTGAAATCGCATCGGATACTTCAATTGCCTGATTTTCAATCTTCTGATTACTGCTCTTTACGGAAAGAATCGTTACAATTACTACAAAAATCAGAATTACTACCGCCAGAATGCCTGTGATGATCTGATTGATTACCTTACTGATACGCGCACTGTATGTATTCATACTTCCTCCTACTTACGGTCTATAAAATTAATTCCGTTCTTCTGTTCGTATTTCATCTGATACATGGCATGATCCGCCCAGTCAAAGATGTCCTTCACATCCTCCTGATTCTTCCATGGAACCACACCGGCACAGAATTTCACATCACTCTGAATCTGTTTCAACGACTCTATTACTTCCTGTTTTGTCACATTCTTGGTCAATATTACAAACTCATCACCGCCAAACCGTCCGAGAATACTGTTCTCGCCAAAGATTCGTACCAGAGCAGCCGCCATTTGCTTCAATACCTCATCCCCATACTGATGGCCATGCCGATCATTGATCTGCTTGAAATCATCCAGGTCGAGAATCACAAAGTAAAACTCGCCCTCCGGTGCATCATTTACATATTCCTGCATTTTTATAAATGCAGCCTCTTTCCGGTATAATTTCGTCAGTCCATCAACATCTGCTTTATAATTCAGATGTTCCTTCTCCATCTTCTGATCGTGGATATCCTCAATCCGTCCGATGACACTGATCACCTTTCCGCTTTCATCAGCCAAGCTCTTATAATGTGTTGAATGCCAGCGATATCCACCACCGGATACAGTTGACAGGTACTCCAGTGTCCCCTCTGTCACTTCCTTGCAGGCACCGGATAATGCTTCCTCAAACTTCGCAATATGTTTGCTGTGAACCAATGGAAATCTCCGCATAAAATTCGTATAATTCGGAATCACTTTCCGTTTCTTGTTATCAGGAAAATTATAAGAAAAGACCATAGTATCAGTCATCGGACTGTATTCAAACAGTAATCCATATGCAGTTGCTTCCAATATTTTATATCGTTCCTGCTGAATTGATAATTCTGCATTCACCTTTTTAAGTTCTTCCAGATGAATTTCATTTTCTTTTGCATCTGTTACATTGAATATAACCGTAAGATATATCGGATAATCTGATAATTTACTGACAATTGCTGTTGCTCTTACCTCAAAGTATCCAAGTGTTCCATCATGAAGATATCCCCGGAAATTATAATTAATCGGCTCGCGTTTCGGCGCATGTTCCAGAATACAATTCAGAAATCCTTCCGCATCCTCCGGGATTAATGTCTCTAATACATTCTCTTCTTTCTCTGCATATTCTTCCTGCGTATAACCGATACATTCAAAATATGCCTCATTTAAGTATAACGCCCTGATTGTTTTACTTACTTCAAATAAACCAACACCGGCTCGCATCCCCTTTAATAACAGAGTTAAAACCTCATTCAAATCATCCCCAAGATATTTTAAGCGATGATAATCTGTAATTTCATATGACTCCAACTTTTCATCTGCTTTCATTTGTATGTACTCCTCTCATTCGGATTACCAATAAAATAATTATCCCACACCTCTTTCTCTATTTCAAC
>CABQJA010000111.1 GCA_902464345.1 uncultured Clostridium sp. | reverse complement strand
TTCATATATAGTACATTGCGTGAATTTGTGATAAAATGAGCATTGCGACGGGATGTGCTTGCACATACCGACATAATGCGAAACCAACATGGAGTCGACAGGCAACATGATAAAATTACATTACATGCGTGATGGAAAGAGGTGCGATAAAGAATGGAATTATATAATGGAAGACCGCAGAATACAGAGGGCCGATTAGAACGAGAAATTGCAGTCTACGATTTACTGGATCAATTGGGAATTTCATATCAGCGGACGGATCATGCAGAAGCAGGAACAATGGAAGCCTGTGAGGAAATTGATCGGATACTTGATACGATCATATGCAAGAACTTATTTCTGTGTAATCGGCAGGAAACAAAATTCTATTTATTAATGATGCCGGGGGATAAGCCATTTAAGACAAAAGATTTATCTTCGCAGATACAGAGTGCTAGATTATCGTTTGCAAAACCGGAGTATATGGAAGAATATCTGCATATTAAACCGGGCGCAGTATCAATTATGGGATTGATGAATGATGTAGAGAATAAAGTTCAGTTATTGATTGATCAGCCGGTGATTGAGAGTGAATACCTGGGATGTCATCCATGTGTTAATACATCCAGCTTAAAGATGAAGACAAAAGATGTGCTGGACAAGTTTCTACCGGCAGTACACCATGAGGCAATCATAGTTAATTTACCGGAGGGGGAGAATCATGCGGTTACTAATTAAACAGAAGGTATTTTCGTGGCTGGACTCTTATAACATATATGATGAAATGCAGCAGAAGAAATATTATGTGAAATCGGAAGCTTTTACATTAGGACATCGAATGCATCTGTATGATTTAAATGGAAGAGAATTGGGAAGAATAAAACAGCAATTGTTTACATTTACTCCCAGATTTGAAATTGAAGCAGCGAATGGTATTCATGGAGAAATTAAAAAGCAATTTACATTTTTTAAGCCTGCATATGAAGTGAATTATAACGGATATAAGGTGGAAGGTGATTTCCTTGGCTGGAATTATGAGGTGCTAAGGGGTGGCGAGAAAGTTATGCATATTAAAAAAGAGTATTTCAGTTGGGGAGATACTTATGTGATCGACATTAAATATCCGCAGGATGAAATTCTTGGATTATTACTGGTGCTTTCGATTGATGCAGCTAACTGTGATAACAATAATGCGGGTAGTTGTTAAAATAAAGGGACAGGTAATTTAAGAGGTGAGAACCGTGTTATATGATAAAGACATCCGGGAAGCATTATTTGAATTTCTGGATGATATGTATGGAAAGAACCGAATTCTGGAAGAAAAACGGATTAGAAAATCCAGAGCAGATGTTGTGATGGTTACACCGGAAGCAATATACGGAATTGAGATAAAAAGTGATGCAGATACATATGCACGTCTGGAAAAGCAGGTACGGGATTATAATTTGTTTTATGATTATAACTATGTGGTTGTCGGAAGCAGTCATGCGCATCATATTGAAGAACATGTACCTAAGACATGGGGGATTATTACGGTAGAAGAGATAGAAGGAAACGCAGATTTTTATGTAATGCGGAAGCCGCTGCCGAATACCCGGATGAGATGGAAACGGAAGCTGAGTATTCTCTGGCGACCGGAGCTGGCACATATCCAGGAATTAAATCATATGTACAAGTATAAGGAGAAAAGCAAGGATTTTGTAATCGATAAGATTCTGGAAAAGGTACCGAAGGAAGTGTTACAGGGACAAATCTGTGAGGAATTGTTTCAGCGGGATTATACGACAATTGAAGAAGTTATAAAAGAATACAAAGAAAATAACCGGAGAAGTTCGAAGAATACAAAAAGTGCGAGAAATACAAAAAGTGCGAGAAATACAAAAAGTGTGAGAAATGCAAAAAGTGCGGGAAATACAAAAACCACAAAGAAATATAAAACTGCGAAGAAATAGTAAATGATAGTAGAAACCAGAAACAGAAAAAGCCGTGATAGAGATTTCTATCACGGCTCTTATAATATTTAGAACCAATACAAATAGCGGGTCAATTTTACATCTGTTCCGGACAATTGATTCCGAGTAATGCCAGTGCATCACGAAGTGTCTTACGGGTTACAGAAACCAGCTTTAACCGGGCATTCCGTACATCCTCTTCCGGTACATTGATTCGGTTTGCGGTATAGAAACGGTTAAATGCCTGAGCAACTTCTACGGCAAATCGGGAAACCAGGAATGGCTCATATTTATCGGCAGCATCCTTTACTACCTTAGGGAACTTGTTGATTGCCTTCAGCAGTTCCATGGAGTCTAAGTCTGTCAGGATGGAGTAGTCAATCGGTGCTTCCGGATCAAAGTCAGGAACCGCACGTAACAGACTGCTGCAACGAGCATATGTGTACTGAACATAAGGACCGGTCTCTCCGTCAAAGTTCAGGATTTTATCCCAGCTGAAGGAAACATCCTTGATTCTCTGGTTAAACAGATCATTGAAGATGATGGCACCAACACCGACCATCTGAGCAACCTCATCCTTATTTTCCAGATTCGGATTCTTCTCAGCAATGATTTCCTTTACCTTAGAGATTGCCTCCAGTAAGATATCCTCGGCATAAATAATATTACCGCTTCTGGTAGAGAGCTTGGCACCCTCTAAGCTGACCAGACCATACGGGATATGGACTAACTGATCTTTCGCCCAGTCATTACCCAGTAATTCGATAACTTTGAATACCTGCTTGAAATGTAATTTCTGCTCCTGACCGGTAACATACAGACATTTTACAAACTGATAGGTTTCTTTCCGGTAGAAGATGGCAGCCAGATCACGGGTCGCATAAATAGAACCGCCATCCGCCTTTTTAATAATACAAGGAGCCATATCATATTCGGAAAGATCTACGATGTAGGCACCCTCACTTTCCTTCAATAAATGTGCATTCTCCAGACGGTCAACGACTGCCTGTGTTTTGTCGCGATAGAAGCTCTCGCCGTTATAGGAATCAAAATCCACGCCCAGAAGCTTGTAGATCCGACGGTACTCAATCATACTGATGTCTTTAAACCACTGCCAGATTGACAGAGCTTCCTCGTCACCCTGTTCCATCTTAACAAACCAGGCACGCGCCTGCTCGATCAGAGTATCATCCTTTTCTGCTTCGGCATGGAACTTTACATATAATTCCATCAGCTCTGCAATGCCTTTTTCTTCGACAGCTTCTTTGCTTCCCCATTTCTTATAGGCAACGATCAGTTTTCCGAACTGAGTACCCCAGTCACCGAGGTGGTTGATCCGGTATACCTTGTAACCTAATTTGCTGTAAATCTTGTAAAGAGAATTACCGATAATGGTGGTACGCAGGTGACCAACATGGAAATTCTTTGCTACGTTTGGAGAAGAATAATCAATACAGATATTCTGTCCGCTTCCAATATCAGAGCCGCCGAAGTTTTCCGCACCGGCAGCATCCAGCATAGTTTTTACAAATAAATCCTTCTTAATATAGAAGTTGCAGTAAGCACCCTGAACTTTGATCTCATCAATAAAATCAAGGGAATCTGCGATTGCATTCTTCAGATCCTCGGCAATCAGGTTTGGTGCCTTATGCATGGTCTTTGCCAGTCGGAAACAAGGGAAGGCATAATCGCCAAGCTCCGGCTTCGGTGGAACTTCAAGGAGTCCGAGAATATCCTCTGCAGACAGACCTTCTACATTTTTGGAAATGATTTCAGCTAATTGTTCTTTCATGGTTCTCTATAGTCCTTTCTGGTTTAGTATCCGGATTGTCTAAGCAAATCGGAAATGAAAAGCGCACATTTGTGCCACTGATGATGTCACCATCAATCTGTACCTTACCGCCAAGCAGATATACGATCTCATGTAGACGGTGCAGTCCGCTGTGCCAGCTGCTGGCAGTCAGATAATCGGCCGGAATGCCGGCACCATTATCATTTATATACACATCAATCATACGACTGTTGATATATATTTTTATTAATAACTTATTTGCATTGGAATAGAAAAATGCATTATTCAAAATTTCCTCGATTAACTGCAGAAGTGTCTGTGTTATAATCGGAAGGATTTTTAACTCATAATCAGAGCAGTCCACGGATGCATCAATCGTGCATTCCGGATGTCTGGTGCGGTATTGCTGGATACAATCCTCAATCGCCATCCAGACAGGCTTTACAACGGTGGAAGTCTGTTCCAGTTCCTGAATTAAAGCATTGGATGCCTGCAGTAAACGGGCATTGGAATCCTGTAATTCCTGAATCGTTACTCTGGCTCTGGTCGGGTCGGACTGAATCAGCCACTTCAGCACCTCCAGCTTGTTCTGGTCACCCTCGATACCCTGCTGTAAGGAGGTGTGAATCCGTTCTGCAATCTGGGAACGGTCATACTGTTCAAACTGCAGGATACGGTAGGCATGGAGGACAGGATCATCTTCCTGCTCCGACTGATCGGAGGCGTCTGTCTCCGGTGTGGATAATTCCTCCGTTGATTCTTCCTCCTGTGGAAGTGTCTGATAAATCTCCGCAAGACACTGATTAGCAGCCTCCAGAGACTGGATGTGTTCCCGTATTGATTTCAGACTGATCTCCTGCTGCTCTATCCGTTGAACCAGAGAGGCGCGAACACTCTTAAGCTCCTCTAATTGTGTCTGCAGTACCTGATTTTTACCCTGCTCCGAAGCACTGGAAGAAAAAGGGGAGAAGATATTCCTGCGAGAATCAGACTGGAAGGAATAGAGATTCTTGGTCTTTTCTAATTCTTCTAATTTCACATCTAATTCAAATAATTCGGACTTCAATCCCTGCAGCTGTTCAGATTGCGTAACATAAGCGGAGCGAAAATAATTGAGTAACTCCCAGTTGGTGGAACGGAGGGTATTCAGATGGTCATCCATAGGCTACCTCCTTTAAAAATGAAGCTTACTGTTCCGGCTTCTGCGTTTCAGATATCGATAACGGCGGTTACGGATACGTGAAATAATGACCAGAGTCAGCACAACAAGCACCAGGCAGGAAATGGCTATGATCAGTGTGGTATTAACACGCCGCTGATGCTCCTCCGGTGGAACTCCCCAGGTCAGAACCTCACCATTTACTGTCATATCACTATATTTAATGTCGGACTCGCCGACAACCTCACCGTTATACAGAACGGAAACCTTGCCTACTACATTATCCTCAAAGGTGTCATAGTAGGTGGTCTCAGTCGTGATTGCAGAAGCATCTGCACTTCTTGGAACAATAATTGATAAATCCTTGTCCACGGAAAGATTCAGAGTATCATGATCCAGCCCCTGATAAAAATTCTTCAGAATATAATTCGTCTGATTCGTTGTATTCGGATCAAAATTCTGCAAAGGGTATGCGTAGGTATAATTATCAAAATAATAGTCATAAAGGGTTGCAGAATCCATATAGCAGTTCTGTGCACCTTTGCAGTCCATCATAACACAGATCAGTTCCATGCCGTTCTTGGAGGCATAGGTAACCAGCGTGTTGTGCGCCTGATCCGTATAACCGGTCTTGCCGCCTTCAATCGGCTCATAATAATAACGACTGGTCGGATATAACATCTTTAACTGATGCCAGAGATCCCGTGGATCCTCCTGAAGATTGGTAGGAGGAATCTGATAATAGGTAGTCTCATCAATCTTGCGGAATACCGGATTCTGGATTGCTGCCTGTGTGATCAGTGCCATATCGTAAGGGGTCGTATAATGATTGTCATCATGCAGACCATTCGGATTTACGAAATGGGTATCTTTACAGCCAAGTTCCTCTGCTTTCTGATTCATCATGTCGGCAAAGGCGGAAACGGAGCCTGCAACATGCTCGGCCATACCGATGGATGCCTCGTTGGCAGACTGTAACAGAATACCGTAGAAACATTGCTCTGCCGTAATCTGTTCGCCGACATCCAGAGAAATATGATTGCTGTCACGCTCAATACCCCAGATGGCATTCTCCGAGAACGTGATCGTATCATTTAAGTTCACATGCTCTAATGCGACCAGACAGGTCATAACCTTTGTGATACTGGCCGGATAGCATCGTTTATTCATGTTTTTTCCATATAAAATCTGACCGGACTTAGCATCTATGACGATCGCTGCATTTGCAACAATTGCAGGGGCGGAAGGGTCTGTAATATCGGCCGGTTCTTCGGTGGAATCTGCATCTTCGGATGAAGTATCATCAGAAGCATCGGTCTGGGTATCTGCTGATACATCCGTAAAATGAACCGAGTCCGGAAGTGCATTCTGAAATGCCGAAACCGATACGGTCATATCGGAAAATATAAAAGAAAGAGTCAGTATACAACTGAGAAAAACAGCTGTAATTTTTATATTTAAATGCTTCAAAATTAGCCTCCAATAAACATAGTCATACATACAAAATATTTTAGTATAGACTGGGGGAATAGTCAATGAAAACAAGTGCAAAACCGCCTTTTCCAGTCAACGGGGCAGGAATGTTGACACTGTGTAAGGTGGCAGATATAATGAGAGAAGAATTTTAAGAAAGAGGAAGCAACTATGCGATTAAGGAATGTGAAGGGTTCACGGGATGTGATTGCCGCCAGTGAATACGTAATAAAGGATGAGACAACAAGAAAAGGAACGTGGGGAACGATTTTCGGTAATTCCAATCCTGTTCATATAGAAATCGGGATGGGAAAGGGACAGTTTATTACAACACTGGCTCAGCAGAATCCGAATATTAATTATGTAGGAATTGAAAAGTATTCAAGTGTATTGATCCGGGCAATCGCAAAGCAGGAAGAGCTGCAGCTGCCGAATCTTTATTTTATCCGGATGGAAGCGGAATATATTGCGGATGTATTTGCACCGGGTGAGGTGGCACGGATTTATCTGAATTTCTCAGATCCGTGGCCAAAGGATCGCCATGCAAAGCGCAGACTGACATCGAAGGAGTTCCTGGCAAGATATGACCAGATTCTGGCGGCAGACGGAGAAGTGATTTTTAAAACGGATAACCGGGAGCTGTTTGATTTCTCGCTAGAGCAGGTGCCGGAGGCCGGTTGGAAACTTGAGAACTTCACATATGACCTGCATCACAGTGAATATCTGGAAGGAAATATCATGACCGAGTACGAGACGAAGTTTGTGGCAGAAGGAAAACCAATCTGCAGATTAGTAGCAAATCGGTAGACGAATGAATCATAGGATGAATAATATCGTAGGAATTGGCAAGAATATAGGATAGAGTCGGATGAAAACAGGTGAATGAATAGACTGAAAAATAGATGCTCATGTGTAAATTGTCTAACTTTAACAAAATATTAAAAAAATTCAAAAAAGTGCTTGCATTTTGGAAAATCCTGCGATATAATCATTCTTGCGTTGTGAGTGATG
>CABQJA010000110.1 GCA_902464345.1 uncultured Clostridium sp. | reverse complement strand
GGCTAAAATCTTAACTGCACGGAAATCAGATTTTGCAAATGTATCAAAATCTACCATTTCTTCAAATAACGGTTCAATCGTTACCTTTGAGAAATCGATAACCTCTTCTGCCTTTGCCTTGCTCTTCTTATTCGGATTCAGGCTTCTCATGGTCGGGAAGAGTAATACATCACGGATCGCCGCACTGTCGGTTAACAGCATAACCAGACGATCGATTCCGTATCCGATACCACCTGTTGGCGGCATACCAATTTCCAATGCATTTAAGAAATCTTCATCTGTGTGCTCTGCTTCATCATCACCGGCAGCAGCATTGGCATCCTGTGCGGCAAAACGTTCTCTCTGATCGATCGGATCATTTAACTCAGAGTATGCATTACACATTTCCCATGTATTAATGAACAGCTCAAACCGCTCTACCTTGGTCGGATCAGATGGCTTTTTCTTTGTCAGAGGTGAGATTTCGATCGGATGATCCATGATAAATGTCGGCTGGATCAGTTCCTTCTCACAGTACTCCTCAAAGAACAGATTAATAATATCGCCCTTCTTGTGACGTGCCTCATACTCAATATGATGCTCATCCGCCAGCTTCTTTGCAGCGGTATCATCCGGTACCTGATCAAAATCAATTCCGGTATATTTCTTAATGGCATCATTCATGGTCAGACGCTCAAACGGCTTACCGAAATCAATCTCAATACCATTGTATGAGATTTTGGTACTGCCGCATACCTTCTCTGCCAGATAGCGGAACATAGACTCTGTCAGTTCCATCATGCCTTCATAATCCGTATATGCCTGATATAATTCCATCAGTGTAAACTCCGGGTTGTGACGGGTATCAACACCCTCGTTCCGGAATACACGTCCGATTTCAAATACACGCTCCAGACCACCTACGATCAGTCTCTTCAGATATAATTCCAATGAGATACGAAGCTTTACATCCTCATCCAGTGCATTATAATGTGTCTCAAACGGTCTTGCTGCGGCTCCGCCCGCATTGGCTACCAGCATCGGTGTCTCCACTTCCATAAAGTCACGTCCTGCCAAAAAGCTCCGGATCTCCTTCAGGATCTGGGAACGCTTGATAAATACTTCCTTGCTCTCCTGATTCATGATCAGATCCACATACCGCTGGCGATACTTCATATCTGTATCGGTCAGTCCATGGAACTTCTCCGGCAGGATCTGTAAAGACTTGGAAAGCAATGTCATCTCCTCAGCATGAATGGAGATCTCACCGGTCTTGGTCCGGAATGCATATCCCTTAACGCCATAGATATCACCAATATCAGACTTCTTGAAATCCGCATAAGACTCCTCACCGATCTGATCTCTTGCTACATATACCTGAATATTACCCTTTAAATCCTGAATATTGCAGAAAGATGCCTTACCCATGACACGCTTGAACATCATACGTCCGGCAATGCTTACATGGATCGGTGATGCATCCATGATGGCTCTGCGCTCATTATAATCATTATTCAGGACCTCGCGCTTCTGTGCCTCGTCCAGTCCTTCTACCTCCGGTGCCTGTCTGCCTGCCAGAAGCTCTGCCTCATGTGCGTTATATAATTCCTTAACATCTGTACTGTGATGTGTCACATCATATTTTGTAATTTCAAACGGATCCCTGCCTGCCGCCTGCAGATCTGCTAACTTTTCCCGGCGAATCTGCAGTAACTGATTCACATCCTGCTGCTTTGGCTGATTCTGTCCCTTTTGCTCTGCCATAATCTCTTTTTCCTTTCATGAAATGTAATGTCGTATACAGAAAGAACGGGATTGACATTCTCTGCCAGTCCCCGTTCTGATTTATTATTAGTTTAATCGCTGAATGTCTAATACCTTGTACTGATATACACCGTCCGGTGCTTCTACATCTACCACATCGCCAACCTTTGCTCCGATCAATGCCTTACCGATCGGTGCTTCATTGGAAATCTTGTTCTTCAGGATATCAGACTCCTTAGAACCAACCAGCTTGTACTCAACTTCCTCGTCAAACTCCATATCCAAAACCCGAACTGTACAGCCGACATTGACTGTCTGTAAGTCGATCTCGTCTTCATCAACAACCTCGACATTCTTAAGCATCTTCTCCAGTTCTTTGATCCGGGCCTCAATATCGCGCTGCTCATCCATTGCTGCATCATACTCTGCATTCTCGGATAAGTCACCCTGCTCTCTTGCTTCCTTAATCTTCTGAGCGATTTCCTTTCTGGTTACAACCTTCAGGTGATGGAGCTCTTCCTCCATTTCCTTCAGACCAGCATATGTGATAATCATTTTTTCAGCCATTGCACTTAATCCTTTCTATACATTTTCGCGTATCTGATTTCCGTTCTACGCATAACAGGCATAAAAAGCCAATCGTATTCAAGTATTATAGCTCACTCGTTCTGCCCTGTCAACCAGTTACTGCAGTACGGTTCCGTCTGCCGTCCTGCTCTTATCGTAAAACAATCGAAGCTTCGACCACCATCAGCTCATCCCTATGTGCTATGACATAATTGCGAATGCTCAGTTCAACAAATGCCCCGATTGCACCGATTACACTCCCGAATATAAGATTCACCACCAGTGAAAGAATGATGGACTGATTCCGTCCGTAATAATAATCATAAAGTCCTACCGGATACTGCAGAAACCGGTTCGCCAGATTCCGTTCATTGGTACTCTGGACAATATTCCAGATTCCCAGTCCGATACAGGCCACACCGTATCCCACAAATAATTCAGGAAGCCCGACTATAATCTGAGTAATTCCAATGATCAACCAGGTAGTTGCACTTATTTTCATGTTTCTGCCGATCGTATAAACGACCTTTGTCGGATCCGTATTCATAATCTTCTCCCCTTTCGTAACAGCTTCTGTCTGTATATCAGCCTTTTGCTTTTGAAGCAATTTACTCTATTGTAATACAACGTTTGAAATTGTGCCACCGGATATTATAAATTTCTGTAGCCAGCTACCTTTTTGCTACCTTTTCAATTTCCAACAAAGAAAAAAATAACCGGGAATGTCATTTCTAACATTCCCGGTCCTATTCAGTGCAGTTGACGGGACTTGAACCCGAACCCACTTGCGTGGACATGAACCTGAATCATGCGCGTATGCCAATTCCGCCACAACTGCATTTCGTCTGTCAGTCGTTTTTTACTCTCAACCACCGACAGACGCTATTATAGCACACCTATTCTGAAATTGCAACAGCATTTTGCATTAAAAAATCCATAACTTTATCATACACTACTGCATAGGCCAATTCAGACATCGAATACTGCTCATACATCGTATCTGCACTCAGGCTGGTATTGTTCGCACACTCTTCCTGTACATAGTCATCGACTTCCTGTTTTGACGCCTTAATCCCTTCCTGCTTTGCGATCTGGCAGACTACCATCTTCTCTTCCATCAGCTCACGGATATAATCCTCAGCCGCCTGCTTATAAGAGTCACTGGTGTAGGCATTGCCATCCGCATCCTTCATCAGAGCCAGATAATCTTCATATTCCATACTGTAAGACTCTGCGGAATCCTTGGCTCCCTGCACGGTTTTCTCAGTCAGCTCCTGGATCTCATCCTCCGGATACCCGCTGAATGTCGCATTTTCAATCACCTTCATAATAACATCTGCTTTTGCCTGCTTATCTGCCTGCTGCTGTTTATAATTCTCATAGTCCATCTTCAGGCCATCCATAAAGGAATTCACGGTATCGTATTTCGTATTCGCTGCCACCAGCTCATCGGTCAGCTCCTCCGGATAGGTCGTCTGATAAATGGAATTGATCGTGCATACAAAAGTCGCATCCTTTCCTGCCAGATCGGAAATCGTATTATCCTGATTCTTATAATCATCCGGGAAGGTTACGTTTACTTCGATTCCCTCTTCGCCAACCTCATGTCCGATCAGCTGCTCCTCAAAATCATCAATGTAAGAATGAGAACCGATGGTCAGCTGTGTACCGGCTCCTTCTGTAGAACCACCCTCGAAAGCCTCTCCGTCCACATATCCGATATAATCCAGATTGATCGTATCGCCATCCTTCACGGTTCCTTCCTTCAGCTCTTCGGTATCCCCTAACTGCTGCAGGAAATAATCGACCTCTGCCTGAATCTCCTCATCTGTGACCTCCACAGATACCGGCGTATACTCGATTCCCTTATACTCGCCCAATGTCACATACTGACTGTAATTCGTCATCTTGGTACTGTTGCTGCTGTTTGAACAGCCTGTTAATAACAATGCACATGACAGCACGCCCGCTGCCAGCTTCAAATACTTCTTTTTCATCATATTTCCCTTCTTATTGCGGTATTACTTCCTTATATATAGCAACACCAGTTTATGAAATAACAGTACTACCTTACCATAAAGACACCAAAAAGAAAAGTCCTTAAAGTCTCAATGAAGCAATAATTCACACTTTTTCATTCTTTTTTCACACTTTTCTCTCAAATTGTCAGCCTTTTTACATTCTGCCCCTCTCTTTTTCAACTCTTTTACATTTCTGTTTACATTCTATCCACTATATCTTGTGGTATTTCTAAAAAAACAATCCTATATCTTGTAGACAAACCATATAGGCGGTGCTATAATGGATTCTCGAAGGGTTATAAACAACTTATGTTTTATTATTATAAAGTTAGGTGGGGAATCATATCATGAAAGTTATCAAACGAGATGGTCGTGCAGTCACTTACGACCGAAGCAAAATCGTAACCGCTATCCAGAAGGCAAATGCGGAGGTTGCTCCTTCCGAGCAGGTATCCGTTGACACCATTGACAGCATTATCGGTTATATTGAGAGCAAGAACCGTGCCAGAATGCTGGTAGAAGATATTCAGGATATTATCGAGCAGAAGCTGATGGCGGATGGCAAGTTTGTACTGGCCAAGACTTATATCATTTACCGTTATTCGCGGGAACTGGTCCGGAAAGCAAATACAACAGACGAATCCATTTTAAGTCTGATCAAGAATAGTAACAAGGATGTTATGGAAGAGAATTCCAATAAGAATGCAACCGTTGCTTCTACTCAGCGTGATCTGATTGCCGGAGAGGTATCCAAGGATCTGACCAAGCGTATCCTGTTGCCGGAGAAGATTTCGAAAGCTCATGAAGAAGGTGTTCTGCATTTCCATGATTCGGATTATTTCCTGCAGCCGATCTTCAACTGCTGTCTGATCAATATCGGCGATATGCTGGATAACGGAACCGTTATGAACGGCAAGCTCATTGAGAGTCCAAAGAGCTTTCAGGTGGCATGTACGGTCATGACCCAGATTATTTCTTCGGTTGCCAGCAGCCAGTATGGCGGTCAGTCCGTTGATATCCGTCACTTGGGTAAATACTTAAGAAAGAGCTATAACAAATATAAGACCAGATTTGTACAGCAGTTTGGCGACCGCCTTCCTGCCGATGTTCTGGAAGATATGGTAAAGGAACGGGTGGAGGATGAGCTTCGCTCCGGTGTACAGACCATCCAGTATCAGATCAATACCCTGATGACTACCAACGGTCAGTCCCCTTTCGTTACTCTGTTCCTGTATCTGGACGAGAAAGATGAATATATTGAGGAGAATGCTCAGATCATTGAAGAGATCCTGCGTCAGCGGATCGAGGGTATCAAGAATGAGAAGGGTGTCTATGTCACTCCTGCGTTCCCGAAGCTGGTTTATGTATTGGATGAATGCAACTGCTTAAAGGGCGGCAAATATGACTACATTACAGAGATGGCGATCCGTTGCTCTGCAAAGCGTATGTATCCGGACTATATCAGTGCTAAGATGATGCGCCAGAATTACGAGGGCAATGTATTCAGTCCAATGGGCTGCCGAAGCTTCCTGACTCCATGGAAGGACGAGGACGGCAATTACAAGTTCGAGGGACGTTTCAATCAGGGTGTTGTTTCTATCAACCTTCCGCAGATCGGTATTATTGCAAAGAAGGATGAGGAGAAATTCTGGAAGCTGCTCGATGAGCGTCTGGAATTATGCTATGAGGCTCTGATGTGCCGTCATAACGCATTGGTTGGTGTTACTTCCGATGTCAGCCCGATTCACTGGCAGTACGGTGCGATTGCCCGTCTGGAAAAGGGTGAAAAGATTGATAAATTATTATACAACGGCTACTCTACCATTTCCCTTGGTTACATCGGTCTTTATGAGGTTACCAAGTTAATGAAGGGTGTCAGCCATACCGATCCGGTTGGTCTGGAATTTGCTCTCCGGGTAATGAATCACCTGCGGGATGCTACAGAGCGTTGGAAGGCACAGACCGGTATCGGCTTCGGTCTTTACGGAACCCCTGCCGAGTCCTTATGCTATCGTTTCGCACGGATCGATAAGGAGCGCTTCGGTACGATCGAGGATGTTACCGATAAGGGTTACTATACAAATTCATACCACGTTGATGTCCGTGAGAAGATTGATGCATTCAGTAAGTTCCAGTTCGAGAGCCAGTTCCAGGAGATTTCTTCCGGCGGTGCGATCTCTTATGTTGAGATTCCGAATATGCGTAACAATCTGGAAGCATTGTCTGAGGTTGTCCGTTATATCTACGACAATATCCAGTATGCAGAGTTCAATACCAAGTCTGATTACTGTCAGGTCTGTGGCTGGGACGGTGAGATCATCATTAATGATGATGATGAATGGGAATGCCCGCAGTGCCACAACAAAGACCATTCCAAGATGAATGTTACCAGAAGAACCTGCGGTTACTTGGGTGAGAACTTCTGGAATGTAGGAAAGACAAAGGAGATTAAGGCAAGAGTCTTACATCTGTAGGAAAGAGAGAAACAATTATGAACTATGCTGATATAAAACAATACGATATTGCAAACGGACCGGGGGTACGCATATCGGTATTTGTAAGCGGATGTACCCACCATTGTAAGAACTGCTTTAATCCGGAAACCTGGGATTTCAATTACGGCTCCCTGTTTACATCCGGTACGATCAATACGATCCTGGAAGATATGTCTCCGAATTTTATCCGGGGACTGACCATTCTGGGTGGCGAGCCGTTTGAGCATACCAATCAGTTCGGACTACTCCCGCTGGTACGTGCCGTCAAGGAAAAGTACCCACATAAAAGCATCTGGTGCTATACCGGATATCTCTTTGATGAGAATATCCTGAAGGATATGGTCCCGAAATGGCCGGAAACCACAGAGCTGCTTTCCTATATTGATGTACTGGTAGATGGGCCTTTCATCGAGGAACGCAAGAATCCGAAAATGAAATTCCGTGGTTCCGATAACCAGCGAATTATCCGGGTGCAGGATTCTATGAAGAGCGGAAAGATCGTTCTCTGGGATGATACCCAGGACTTCTTCCCAAAGGATTTTAATAACTAGATCAAATCGATCACATAAAAGATTGTATAAAAAGTTATATAAAA
>CABQJA010000109.1 GCA_902464345.1 uncultured Clostridium sp. | reverse complement strand
CATTCGTCCTTTGAAGCAGGGCGTAATATCGGATTATACGGTAACAGAGAAAATGCTGAAGGCCTTTATTAAACAGGCAATGAGTAAGAAGTCAACATTTCGGAGACCGAAAATATGCATCTGTGTGCCAAGTGGGGTAACTGAGGTAGAACGAAGAGCGGTAGAGGATGCCGCGTACCGGACAGGTGCAAGGTCGGTTCTGATCATGGAAGAGCCGGTGGCAGCTGCAATCGGAGCCGATGTTGATATTACACAGCCGTGTGGAAATATGGTGATCGATATCGGTGGCGGTACAACGGATATTGCAATCATTTCTCTGGGAGGACTGGTTGTAAACCGGTCGTTAAAGGTAGCCGGAGATGATTATAATGAGGCAATGATAAAATATATCAGGAGGAAGTATAACCTGCTGATTGGAGAGCCGACTGCGGAGGAGATTAAGGTGGAAATCGGAAGTGTCTTCCCGCGTGCAGCCGATGATTATATGGAAGTAAAGGGACGGAACCTTGTAAACGGGCTTCCGGATCGCGTGCAGGTATCCGCAAATGAGACGATCGAGGCATTCAGTGAGGTGACGGTGCAGATTATAAATGCGGTGCTGGGCGTGCTGGAGACCTGTCCACCTGAGCTGGCAGCCGATATTTCCCAGCGTGGAATCATTCTGTCCGGCGGAGGCAGCCTGATATATGGAATGGAACAGTTAATCGAGGCCAAAACCGGCATACAGGCGATGGTAGTGGATCAGGCACTGGAAGCAGTTGCGCTGGGAGCCGGTAAATCCGTAGAATTTATGCATAAATTGCAGAAATAGAGAAAATGAGCGAACAGAATTCCGTCCTTCGTTCGGACATGCCATTGTTACCGGATGTCCGGAGGCGCTGATCAAGGCCGGACGGATCTGATCGGATGAATACCGGTATACAGACAGAAAAGAAAAACGCAAGGACCGAAAGAACCGGGAAAAAGAAAACGATTCGAAATGTTCATAAAAAGAATATAAAATAAAGATCAAGACAGGAAATACCAGGTCAGTTCCTGTTGCAAAAATCGTTGAAATATGCTAAGATGCACATAGCTTATGTGCAGGCTTATTGCATATAAACCGTGCAGACATGCATGAAAAAGAATAATGGAGGATGATTGTATTATGTCAAAGAAAGTTGTTTTAGCAGGCGCATGCCGTACAGCAATCGGAACCATGGGTGGTCAGTTAAGCACTGTACCAGCAGCAGAATTAGGTTCAATTGTTATTAAGGAAGCATTAAATCGTGCAGGAGTAGCACCAGAGCAGGTTGATCAGGTATATATGGGCTGTGTTATTCAGGCTGGTCAGGGTCAGAATGTAGCTCGTCAGGCATCTATCAAGGCAGGTCTGCCAATCGAAGTTCCAGCAGTTACTATCAATGTTGTATGTGGTTCAGGTCTGAACTGTGTAAATATGGCAGCACAGATGATCATGGCAGGAGATGCTGACATCGTTGTTGCAGGTGGTATGGAGAACATGTCTATGGCTCCTTACGCATTAAAGCAGGCTCGTTTTGGTTACAGAATGGGTAACAACACCGTTGTTGATACAATGGTAAATGATGCATTATGGGATGCATTCAACAACTATCATATGGGTATTACCGCAGAGAACGTAGCAGAGAAGTATGGTATTACAAGAGAAGAGCTTGACAAGTTCGCAGCATGGAGCCAGCAGAAGTGCGAGGCAGCTATGAAGGCCGGTAAGTTCAAGGATGAGATCGTTCCTGTAGAAGTTAAGAAGAAGAAGGAAACCGTTATCGTAGATACAGATGAAGGCCCACGTCCTGGCACAACCGCTGAGAGCATTGCAAGACTTCGTCCTGCATTTAAGCCAGACGGTATCGTAACAGCAGCAAACTCATCAGGTATCAATGATGGTGCAGCAGCAATCGTTGTTATGAGCGAAGAGAAGGCTATGGAATTAGGTGTAACTCCTATGGCTACATTCGTAGCTGGTGCATTAGGCGGTGTTGATCCGGCTATCATGGGTGTTGGTCCTGTTGCAGCTACCAATAAGGTAATGGCTAAGACCGGTATGAAGATTGATGACTTTGATCTGATCGAGGCAAATGAGGCATTCGCTGCACAGTCAATCGCAGTTCAGAAGGACTTAGGCTTCAAGGATGAAGTCCTGAATGTAAATGGTGGCGCAATCGCACTTGGTCATCCGGTAGGAGCTTCTGGATGCCGTATTCTGGTTACACTGTTACATGAGATGCAGAAGAGAGATGCCAAGACTGGTCTGGCTACTTTATGTATCGGCGGTGGTATGGGTTGTGCAACCATCGTAAAGCGTGATTAATCCAACTGGAAATACAGAAAAAGGAGAAAACGTAGATGGAATTCATAACATATGAGCAGGAAGGACAGGTTGGTATTGTTACCATCAATCGTCCAAAAGCATTAAACGCATTAAACAGTCAGGTGCTGGAAGAAATCGAAGCTACATTTAAGGCAATCGATCTGGATGCTGTACGTGCAGTGATCTTGACCGGTGCTGGCGAGAAGTCTTTCGTAGCAGGTGCAGATATCGGTGAGATGTCTACCCTGACAAAGGCTGAGGGTGAAGCATTCGGAAAGAAGGGTAACGATGTATTCCGTATGATCGAGACCTTCCCAATCCCTGTAATTGCAGCAGTAAACGGTTTCGCATTAGGCGGCGGCTGTGAGATTTCCATGAGCTGTGATATTCGTATCTGCTCAGAGAATGCAGTATTCGGTCAGCCGGAGGTTGGTCTTGGAATCACACCTGGATTTGGAGGCACTCAGAGACTGGCTCGTCTGGTAGGACCTGGTATGGCGAAGCAGATGATTTATACAGCCAGAAACATCAAGGCTGACGAGGCTTTCAGAATCGGTCTTGTAAATGCAGTATATCCACAGGAAGAGTTAATGGCAGCTGCAAAGAAGATGGCAGCAGGTATTGCAAAGAACGCTCCAATCGCAGTTCGTGCATGCAAGAAGGCAATTAACGATGGTCTGGAAGCAGATATGGATGATGCAATCGTAATCGAAGAAAAACTGTTCGGCAGCTGTTTTGAAACAGAGGATCAGAAGTACGGTATGGCATTTTTCCTGGATAAGAACAAGGAAAAGGTAAAGGAACCATTCCAGAATAAGTAATATTGATAAACTGTCCGGTGGCTTTTCCGGCTTTTAAAGGAGTTGGAAAGGCTGACCGGATGAAATATATGTTAGGAGGACAAAAACATGAAGGTTGGCGTAATTGGTGCAGGTACCATGGGCCAGGGCATTGCTAAGGCATTTGCAATGGTTGACGGTTATGAAGTAGCTCTTTGCGATATTAAGCAGGAGTGGGCACAGGGTGGTAAGGATAAGATTGCAAAAGGTTATGCAAGACTTGTTGAAAAAGGCAAAATGACTCAGGAGAAGGTTGACAGTATTCTGGCAAGCATCACTCCGGGACTGAAGGAAGATCTTTGCGCAGACTGCGACCTGATCGTAGAAGCAGCATTCGAGGATATGCAGGTAAAGAAGACTACATTCTCTGAGTTAGATAAGATTGCAAAGCCGGAGTGCATTTTTGCATCCAATACATCTTCTCTGTCTATTACAGAAATCGGAAATGGTCTTACCCGTCCTATGATCGGTATGCATTTCTTTAATCCGGCTGACAGAATGAAGTTGGTTGAGGTAATTGCCGGTGTAAATACTCCACAGGAGACTGTAGATCAGATCATTAAGATTTCAAAGGAAATCGGCAAGGAGCCTGTACAGGTTAATGAGGCAGCAGGTTTCGTTGTAAATAGAATCCTGATCCCAATGATCAACGAAGCAGCATTTATCAAGATGGAAGGTGTATCTGACATCGCCGGTATTGATGCAGCTATGAAGCTTGGAGCAAATCATCCGATGGGACCGTTGGAGCTTGGTGATTTCGTAGGTCTGGATATCTGCCTTGCTATCATGGATGTTCTTTATAAAGAAACAGGTGACAGCAAGTATCGTGCATGCCCATTACTTCGTAAGATGGTTCGTGGCGGTAACCTTGGTGTTAAGAGTGGTAAGGGATTCTACGTATACAACGCAGACCGTACAAAGACACCTGTTGATGCTCAGTAGAATATGAGTATTACAAAATAATATGGAGGAATAAAACAATGGATTTTACTTTGGACAAGAAATATGAGATGGCGCAGACCTTATTCAGAGAGTTTGCACAGAATGAAGTAAAGCCACTTGCACAGGAAATTGATGAGAATCACAGATTCCCAAGAGAGACCGTTGATAAGATGGCAAAGTATGGTTTCTTAGGTATTCCGGTTGCAAAGGAAGATGGCGGACAGGGTTGTGACCCATTGACATACGTTATGTGTGTTGAGGAATTATCAAAGGTTTGTGGTACTACAGGTGTTATTGTATCTGCACATACATCATTATGCGTAGATCCGATCCAGACATTTGGTACTCCTGATCAGAAGGCTAAGTACCTGCCGGATTTAGCTTCAGGCCGTAAGCTTGGCGCATTCGGTTTAACAGAGCCGGGTGCCGGTACAGATGCTCAGGGACAGCAGACAAAGGCTGTTTTAGATGGTGATGAGTGGGTATTAAACGGTTCTAAGTGCTTTATTACAAATGGTAAGGAAGCAGATGTATATATTATCATCGCAGTAACAGGTACTGTTGAGAAGCGTGGCAGAAAGCAGAAGGAAATTTCTGCATTTATCGTAGAAAAGGGTACTCCTGGATTTACATTCGGTACGAAGGAAAACAAGATGGGTATCTGTGCTTCTTCTACCTATGAGCTGATCTTTACAGATTGTCGTATTCCAAAGGACAACCTGTTAGGTGCTAAGGGTAAGGGCTTTGGTATTGCTATGCATACACTGGATGGCGGTCGTATCGGTATCGCTGCTCAGGCTCTCGGTATTGCAGAAGGCGCACTGGAGACAACCATTAACTACGTTAAGGAAAGAAAGCAGTTTGGTCGTTCAATCGCACAGTTCCAGAATACACAGTTCCAGTTGGCAGATATGGCTACAAAGGTAGAGGCTGCTAAGATGCTGGTATACAAGGCTGCTATGAAGAAGGCTCAGTATCAGCAGGATCATAAGACTTCTTACTCTGTTGAAGCTGCTATGGCTAAGCTGTGTGCTGCTGAAGTAGCTATGGAAGTAACTACAAAGTGTGTACAGTTACACGGTGGTTATGGTTACATCAAGGAATATGATGTAGAACGTATGATGCGTGATGCTAAGATTACAGAGATCTACGAAGGTACTTCAGAAGTACAGCGTATGGTTATTTCTGCAAACTTATTAAAGTAAGGAGGTACTTAACGTGAAGGTTATAGTTTGTATAAAGCAGGTACCTGATACAAAGGGTGGCGTACAGTTTAACCCAGATGGTACATTAAACAGAGCAGCAATGCTTACAATTATGAATCCGGATGATAAGGCTGGTCTGGAAGCAGCACTTCGCTTAAAGGATCAGTATGGTGCAGAGGTTACAGTTCTTACCATGGGTCTTCCAAAGGCAGCTGATGTTTTACAGGAAGCAATCGCTATGGGAGCTGACAAGGGCGTTCTGGTAACAGATCGTGTACTTGGTGGTGCTGATACCTGGGCTACTTCTACTACCATTGCCGGAGCTTTAAGAAAATTAGATTACGATCTGATCATTACCGGTCGTCAGGCTATCGATGGTGATACCGCACAGGTTGGTCCACAGATCGCTGAGCATTTAGGAATTCCTGTAATTTCTTATGCACAGGAGATCAAGGTAGATGGTGACAGCGTTGTTGTTAAGCGTCAGTATGATGATGGATATCATATGCTGAAGGCTAAGATGCCATGTCTGGTTACCGCTCTTTCTGAGCTGAATGAGCCTAGATATATGACTCCAGGTGGAATTTTCGATGCTGTAAATGCTGAGATCACAACTCTTGGCAGAGCAGACCTGGTAGATGTAGATGATTCTAACATCGGTCTGAAGGGCTCTCCAACAAAGATTGCTAAGGCTTCTGATAAGGTAAGAAAGGGTGCCGGTGAGAAGGTTACTCCGGATTCTCCAGATGAAGCAGTTAGTTACATTGTTGGCAAATTAAAAGATAAGCATGTAATTTAATTATAAGGAAAAGTGGTGAATAAAATGGGCGCAATGAACGTAGAAGAAATGGAAAAGTATAAAGGTGTATTTGTCTTCGCACAGCAGGTAGACAATCAGTTAAGCGGTATTTCTTTCGAGTTGATCGGCGAAGGAAAGAGACTGGCTGAAAAGTTAAATACACAGGTAACTGCAGTATTGATTGGCTCAGAGGTTTCAGGACTTGTTGATGAGCTGGCTGAGTACGGTGCTGACAGAGTTATCGTAGTTGATGATCCAGAGTTAAAGAATTACAGAACAGAGCCATATGCACACGCACTTGCTTCTGTTATCAATGAGTACAAGCCGGAGATCATGCTGGTTGGTGCTACAGCAATCGGTAGAGATTTAGGTCCTACAGTATCTGCAAGAGTAGCAACCGGTCTGACAGCAGACTGTACATTACTTGAGATTGGTGATTTCCCAATCAACCCAATTCCAAATCAGGAGCAGAAGCACAATCAGTTGCTGATGACCCGTCCTGCATTTGGTGGTAATACAATCGCAACAATCGCATGTCCGGATAACCGTCCTCAGATGGCAACCGTTCGTCCGGGTGTTATGCAGAAGTTAGATCGTGTACCGGGAGCAAAGGCAGAGGTTATTAATTACAACCCAGGCTTTACTCCAAACAACAAGTATGTAGAAATCCTTGAGATTTCTAAGGCTGTATCTGATATCAAGGATATCATGGATGCTAAGATCTTAGTATCTGGTGGACGTGGTGTTGGTTCTGCAGAGAACTTCAAGATGTTAGATGAGCTGGCAGAGGTACTTGGCGGTCAGGTATCATGCTCTCGTGCAGTTGTAGATTCCGGCTGGAAGCCAAAGGAATTACAGGTTGGTCAGACAGGTAAGACTGTACGTCCAAATGTATACTTTGCAATCGGTATTTCCGGAGCTATTCAGCATGTAGCCGGTATGGAAGAATCTGATATCATTGTTGCAATCAACAAGGATGAGGATGCTCCAATCTTTGATGTAGCTGATTATGGTGTAGTAGGAGATCTGAATAAGATCGTTCCGGCTTTAACAGCAGCAATTAAGGCAGAGCTTGCAGCTAAATAATTTCGGCAGACTTTGAACAAGATATAATACAAAATCCTTTTTACGGACAGGAATATTTCAGGAGTTGTAATGGAACCCTGGGATATTCCTGTTCTTGTTTTTTATACCTGGGTCGGACAGGTAAAAGGATTGAAAATAAGGGAGAAAGTAAGTATAATAAGCGATGGGCAATTTGCCAATCGGTCTTGTTGAGTGACTGTGTTGAGTAGTTTTGCTGAGTTTTTTGCTACGGTTTTTTGAGTATTTTTTCTGAGAGTTTTTTGAAAAGGGTGAGTTCACATATGAAG
>CABQJA010000108.1 GCA_902464345.1 uncultured Clostridium sp. | reverse complement strand
ACATTGTTACAGGCACTGATCGTAGGAATCGTATTCTGCATTCTGGGACATTTTGTATTCTGCAAACTGCAGAAGGGCTTCGTGGAGGAAATGTAATGAAAGATAATCATAATGCAATTGAAGTAGAGAATATTACAAAGAAATTTAAGGTGTATTTTGATAAAGGAAATCAGCTGAAGGAGCGGATCTTGTTTCATAACCGGAATCGGTATGAGGAACACTGGGTATTAAAGGGAATTTCGTTTCAGGTGAAGAAGGGAGAGGCAATCGGTCTGGTTGGACATAATGGCTGTGGTAAGAGTACCACGCTGAAGCTGTTATCCAAGATCATTTATCCGGATTCCGGAAATATTGAGATGGCAGGCCGGGTATCCAGTCTGATCGAGCTTGGTGCGGGCTTTCATCCGGATATGAGCGGACGGGAGAATATCTATACCAATGCGGCTATCTTCGGTCTGACAAAGAAGGAGATCGATGCCAGACTGGACGATATTATTGCGTTCTCAGAGCTGGAGGAGTTCATTGATAATCCGGTCCGGACATACTCATCCGGTATGTATATGCGACTGGCATTTTCCGTAGCGATCAATGTAGATGCGGAGATCCTTCTGATCGACGAGATCCTGGCGGTCGGTGATGCGAATTTCCAGGCGAAGTGCTTTAACCGGCTGCGGGAGATCAAGGCGCAGGGGACAACGATTGTGATCGTATCGCATTCCTTATCACAGATTGAGCAGATTTGTGACCGGTCCATCTGGATCCATGAGGGTGAGATCCGTATGGAGGGAAGACCGCGGGATGTCCATGCAGAGTATCTGGGATATATGGGCGAGGTCCGTCAGCAGATCGCAGATAAAGAGAAGGAACGGTTAAAGGAGAAAGAGCGTCAGAAGGAAAAGGAACGCGAGAAACAGAAGCAGAAGGAAGCCCAGAAGAAAAAAGAAAGCATGACACTCGGAGTCGGACATGAAGATGTGATCGCAACCGAGCGGAACGAGAAGCGCTGGGGCAATGGTAAGGTTGTGATCAAGGAGGTCGGCATGTATCAGGCCGGTGATACCTCCAGAATGCGTACGATCTTTAAGACCGGAGAGGATGTAGAGGTTGTTGTCCGGTATGAGGTAAAGGAACCGATCAAGGATGCCGTGTTCGGCATGGCAATCTATGACAGTCAGGGGCTGCACTGCTACGGCACGAACACAAAGATTGACCGGATGGATGATTTTGATGTGACGAAATCCGGTGAGGTGCATCTTCTGATGCCGAAGTTTGATCTGCTTCCGGAGGTATATGTACTGGATGTATCGATCGAGTGTGAAACAGCATTGCCGGTCGATTATTACCGGCAGGCATACCGGTTTGAGATGACGAATGTCCTGGAGGAAGTAGGACGGTTCCGGTTAGAGCATTCCTGGGAGATAAAGGAGGCAGAGTAAGGATGAAAATAGTGATTACCACTGTGCAGATCCCGTTTGTACAGGGCGGAGCCGAGCTCCATGCCAGAAATCTGAAACAGGCCCTGATCGAAGCAGGACATGAAGTGGATATTGTAACAATGCCGTTTATGGGACAGCCAATCGATGTGATCGAGGATTATATTGTGGCATCACGGTTGATGAATGTGCGGGATTCCTGGGTGGCAGGACATACGGATTTCTGCATCGGATTAAAGTTTCCGGCGTATTATATGCCGCATCCGAACAAGGTGGTATGGGCACTGCATCAGCATCGGGAGGCATATGAGTTATTTGACACCGATTACAGTAATATGAGGGATGATGAGAAGGGCAATGCAGTCCGGAGAAGCATTTACAATGCGGATCGGCAGTATCTGTCTGAGGCAAAGCATATTTTTGCAAATTCAGAGAATGTGGCAGGACGGATGCTTTATTATACGGGACTTACATCCACCCCACTGTATCATCCATGTCCGGATATGGAGAAGTTCTATCATGAGGAATATGGAGATTATATTCTGATGCCAAGCCGGATCAATGTTACCAAGCGGCAGATGCTGGCACTGGATGCCATGATGTTGACGAAACATCCGGTAAAGCTTTGCATTGTCGGTAAGACAGATAATGAGAAGAAAAAGCGGGAGTTCTTGGAGCATATCCGGGAGTGCGGTCTGGAGGACCGGGTGACCTATCTGGATTTTGTATCACAGGAAAAGAAGCTTGAATTATATGCAAAGGCAAAAGCAGTCCTGTTTATTCCGTTTGATGAGGATTATGGCTATATCACGCTGGAGGGGATGGCAGCATCGAAGCCCGTGATCACCATGAAGGACAGTGGCGGACCTCTGGAGTTCATAGAAGATGGCATGACCGGAATCGTTTCCGAGCCGACAGCAGAGGAACTGGCCAGACATCTGGACGAACTGTGGACATCGAAGACCATGGCGGCAGAATACGGAACAGCAGCCAACAAGAAACTCCGGGATATGGATATTACCTGGGCGCATGTAGTGGAGGAACTGGTGAAATATGCATAGTACAATGGAAAAAGTAGAAAACATAAAAAAGGAGCTGGAGCAGCCGGTGGATGAGCAGGCGTTCCATCATGAACAGCCACAGGGAGTTGCAGACGGACAGAGGCTGGCGGATGCTCTGCTCAGACGTTCTGCCATGGATGAGATGAAGCAGAAGCGGGAGAATGATTATCTGGAGAAGATCCTTCAGGAAAGCGAAGCTATCCGGGGAAGCGTGGCGGCAAATAATCAGTTTTATATGGTGAATTATTATCGGGATCTGGAAGGAAATAAGATCACGGTATTTTTTAAGAAAGCAATCCGTAAGATCCTGTATTTCTTATTGCAGCCGGTGATCGATGAGCAGAACCGGTTTAATGCATCCGTAACACAGTCATTAAACGGAGTCTTTGCACTGGTAGAGAAGCAGACGGCAGTGATCTCGGAGCAGAAGCAGGAGATTAACCGGCTGACCAGACGCTGCGCAGAGGCAGAAGACCGGTTAGACGGAATGGAAAAGGAGTTGGATGTATGAAAATAGCAGTGATCGGTCCGAGTCCTGTTCCATTTACCATTGGTGGAATCGAGAACCTTATGTGGGGACTGTGTGAGACCATTAATCAGACAACCGAGCATCAGTGTGAGCTGATCAAGCTCCCATCCAGAGAGCTTAATTTCTGGGATTTGATCGAAACCTATTATTCCTTTTATAAATTAGACGTCAGTCAGTTTGACGTAGTGATCTATTGTAAATATCCGGCATGGATGGTTCGTCATCCGCGCGGAATCTGTTATATGGCACATTGTCTGCGCGGACTTTATGATACGTATCAGCATACCCCACGTCCGATAGAGGTGCCACGTGAGAATCCGGATGTCAATCGGATTCTTGATTATATGGAGACCTATTATCGGCCGGAGTCTCTGGATACGTTTTTTGATATGCTGTTTGAATTGAAAGACAAGAGAACCGTTCCGCAGAGCTATTATGCATTTCCGGGTCCGTTTATCAGGAAGATCATCTGGTATCTGGATCGCTGGGGATTAAGCCAGACGAAGACGGAGCGGTATTACAGTATTTCGGAAACGGTTAAGAACCGGACGGATTATTTTCCACCGGATACGGAAGTCGGTGTGGTATATCCGCCGTCAACCCTGCAGAATTATTCGGTGGGAGACTATCGATATATCTTTATGGTCAGTCGACTGGACGGACCAAAGCGGATTGATATGCTGATCCGTGCCATGCAGTATGTGAAGTCGGATATTCCGTTATATATTGCGGGAACCGGTCCGGAGCGGGAGCGGCTGGAGAAGCTTGCTGCCGGAGATGCACGGATTCATTTTCTGGGCTATGTGAAGGATGAAGAAGTGGAAGAGTATTATCGGAACAGCCTGGTAGTTCCGTATTTCCCATATGATGAGGATTATGGATACATTACGATCGAGGCCATGCTGCATAGGAAACCGGTGATCACGACCGTGGATGCAGGTGGACCGAAGGAGTTTGTCAGAAATGATGAGACCGGATATGTGACGGCATTTGAGGAGCATGCGATCGCAGAAAAGATTGATTATTTTGCACAGCATCCGGAGGAAGCCAGACGGATGGGCGAGAATGCCTATCAGACTGTTCAGGCGATTACCTGGCAGAGTGTTGTAGATGGTATCTTAACGGATCTGCCGAAGGAGAAGCCGGAACGTGCAAAGAGCCGAAAGAAGTTAACGGTAACCAGTACGTTCCAGATCGCACCACCACAGGGAGGCGGACAGGCCAGAATTTACAATCTCTATAAAAATGTTGCAAAGGAATATGATGTGGAGATCGTATCCTTTACGAATCACCGCCTGCCGGGCTTTGACGGAGAGATTTCAAGGAATGTGCGGGAGATTCGGATCCCGGAGAGCCGGGAGCATGCAGAGAAAGAAACGGCACTGTCAAAGGAAGCCGGCTTAACGGTAACGGATATTGCGATGATCCGATATTCCGGTCTGACCGCGGAGTATGGAGAAGCATTGAAGAAATCCATGGAGAGCAGTGATTATGTGGTGATTTCCCATCCGTATCTGTATCCGGAAGCAAAGAAATACATGGGAGATCGTCCATTTATTTATGAGGCCCATAATGTAGAATATCTGTTAAAGCAGAGTATGTTAAAGGATAGTACGGTAAAGGAGCAGCTGCTGCAGGAGATATTTGATACCGAGAAGGAATGCTGTGAAAAGAGTCAGTTCATTATGGCATGCTCCGAAGAGGATAAGCAGAAGCTGTGTGAGCTTTATCAGGTGGCAGAGGAGAAGATCATCGTAGTACCGAATGGTGTGGATACGCAGCAGATGCAGTGTGTCGGTCTGGAGGAACGTCTGCAGAATCAGGCACAGCTGGATCAGGCGGATACACCAGTCTTAAATGGACAGAAGATCGGTCTTTTTATGGGAAGCTGGCATAAGCCGAATCTGGATGCCTGTGAGGAGATCTTCCAGATTGCAAAGGCATGTCCGGAGACCGTATTTCTGCTGATGGGCAGTCAGTGCCGGTATTTTGTGATTCACAATGATGAATATGAGATTCCGAAGAATGTCGGATTGCTTGGACTGGTCAGTGAGGAAGAGAAGAAGCGGATTTTCGGTCTGGTGGATTTCGCATTGAATCCGATGGTGGCAGGATCCGGAACGAATTTAAAGATTTTTGATTATATGTCAGCCGGGATTCCGGTAATAACCACTCCGCTTGGTGCCAGAGGAATTCCGAATCCGGAAGGACTGCTGATCCATGAGCTGAGTGATTTCCCGGATGCAATCCGGAGCTTTGATCTGAAGGAACAGGATGCGAATATAAAGGCAGCCAGAGGCGTTGCAGAGAATGAATTTGACTGGAGTGTTATTGCGGAGAAATTAAACAGGCGGATGGAGGAGCTGTAGGTGATAGTAGTTGGCTTGCTTTTAGTCGGACTCGGACTGGCATGGTATGTGGTGGCCAGTCTGGAAAAGCAGATAAATATAGTGAAATCAGTGGTGCTGACGGTGATTGCCTATCTGGCTTCCCATATTGTGCTGAGCGGATTGCTATTCTGGATCGATCAGTATTCCATAAAGCGGACACTGCTTGTCTGTGCCTGTGCATGGGGAGCAGGTCTGCTGGTTATGCTGATCCGAAAGAAGCGGCCGCAGCTGATCTGGGAGATCCGGCAATACTGGCTGCCCTGTCTGATCGCAGTTCTGATGCTTCCGTTTGTATTCCGGGGATTTGAGTTCTACGGAATGGGACAGGATGAAGGTGTCTACCAGACACAGGCAATCTGTTTTATAAACGGAATGACAGAGCGGCAGTATGATTTTCCGGAGTATTATTCCATGGGAACGCCGGGAGATCAGGAGCTGTATGAGGCAGCGATTGCAGAGACCAATCTCGTCGGATTCTACCGGATCTATAATGCAGATGGGGAATATAGCTTCGGACAGTCGGAGGAGCAGGCATTCAGTGAACGCTCCGGTGTGTTCCATGGAATACCGACCTACGTGGCATTGCTGGCGCTGTGGGGAACCCTGTTCGGTATCTGGCATATGAGTGGAATCAACATTGTGATCCTGATCTGCTGTATTTTTATGCTGCATGAATTATGTATGCGATTGAAGATGAAACGTTCCGGAGAAGCGGTTGCTATGCTGGTATTTGCCTGCTCACCGCTGATCATATGGATCACGAAGTCCTCTTTGACGGAAATCGGTATGACCCTGGACTGGCTGGTATTTCTGTATCTGATCTTCGGGGATGACAGACGGGAACGGATGCTTTCGGCATTTTGTATCTGGGTCTATGCCTTTTATCATGTGTCCGTCTATGTATTTATGCCGTTTTATGTTTTACTCTATCTGGCATTATATCTGTATACGAAGGACCGGGTGAATATAAAAGCCATGATTCTGGCGGTTGCCGGCTATCTGACCGGCTACTGGATGAGTCTGATGATCGCTGCCCGTTATTTGGATAAAAATTATGTGTGGATATATCACGCAGGCATTAACGGACAGAATGTCCCGTACGTGATCACGGCTGTCTGCGTTCTGGTGTTACTGGCCGGAGTTGTTCTGCTCCGTAGAAAAAAGCAGATCTCACTTCCGGTGCATATGAGCCGGAAGACGGTTGGCATCTGGCTCAGGGTCGGAATGCTTCTGCTGATTCTGATTCAGATATACCGGAGCTGGAAGAAGGGCCTGCAGTGGCAGCAGCTTGGCGGAGTTACCATGATCACATTTCTGATCGTGAGCGGGATACTGGTGCCGCTTCTGGTATACGGCAGTGTCCTGTTCGCAACCGAAAAGTGGCTGGAGGACTGGAAAAGGGCCGTAATGCTCGGATGCTTTTTCTACTGTGTGCTGATCTTTTCGGCAATTTTCCTGCCGGGAATCGCGTATTGCTATTACTACGCACGGTACCTGACCATGTATATACCGATTCTGGCAGTTATGGGTGGCCTGTTGTTGCAGCAGTGGAGTCTGTGGAAGGCAGCGGTGGTGACACTGGCCGGTGTCCTGTGGATGCTTCCGTATAATATTACATTGCTCAAATATCAGGATGACACCCGTGTGGAATGGGACACGTTAGAGCAGGTCGCAGGAGAGATCCAGGCAGGCGATAATGTAATTGTGGATGTGGAGCTGTTCGGCTATTATTATTTCCCGATCAAGGCAATGACCGGGGCGAATATTTATCCGGTGCTGGGTGACTTCGAGGAAGAGAGTCGACGATTCCATACCGGAGAAAATCAGGTCTGGTATCTGACGGTGCATGGTGCTGAACGGGCGGAGAATTCCTATACCTGTAAGCTCTCGGTGGTGAACCGGAGAAGTGAGGATTACAATGTGCCGTACAGTGACTGGCAGAATCCGTTACATGACCGTTATCTGCAGCTGCCGCGTCAGTTCCAGGTGACGGAGGAAACGGTGCTGTTATATCAGTATCAGCCCTGATATAGCAGGAAGGTATTGATAAATCAAAAAATAGATGTCATAATAATTTAAAT
>CABQJA010000107.1 GCA_902464345.1 uncultured Clostridium sp. | reverse complement strand
CTGTTTGTTTCCTCCTTCACCCTTATTCACTGTTATGAGTTATTCAACAATATATGGCTTGATCGCTTCCATGATGTCAGAAACATCGCCATCCTTATGGATAATCATATCCAATGGCTGGGATAAATCCAAACTAAAAATTCCCATAATAGACTTGGCATCGATTGTATATCTGCTGGAGCTGATATCAAAATCGCAGTCAAACTTGATCAATGTGTTTACAAAGTTCTTTACTTTGTCAATGGAATCCAATAAAATCTTTACCTTTGTCATAGCAATAACTCCTTTCACTGATTTTCACTGGTATCACTACCACAAGTCTTATTATAACCCATTATTTTGATTTCGACAATACCTTTAACAATGCTTCCAGTGTAAGTTTTACATCTTCCATGTTTGCGTTCTCGCCCATATGACCGATGCGGATCAGTTTTCCGGCAAACACATCAAAGGAACCGGCCAGCATAATCCCGGCTTCTTTCGCCACACCATCCAGAATCTCCTGCGCTGTAAAGCCATCCGGAACTACCATTGCCGTTACGGTATCCGCAAATCCGTTTTTACCGTAAATCTCATAGCCTGCATCCTGCAGTGTCTTACGCACATACTCCGCAATCTCTTTATGTCTGTTGTAAATCTCTGTATCCGCCTTTACATTTTCCAGTGCGGTACGCAGACCGTAAATATCGCTGATCGGCATGGTATAAGGGAACCATTTATCTTCATAGTAATGCTCAAAGGTTGTCAGATTCGCATAAAATGATGCGATCGGCACCTTCCGCTCATCCATTGCCTTTCTGGCATCCGGACTTACGGTTACAAAGGTCAGACCTACCGGTGCAGACAATGCCTTCTGCGAACCGCCACAGACAATATCGATCTTCCAGTCATCTACATAAACCGGATCGCCAAACATCGATGCTACGGCATCTGTCACAGTTAAGATACCGTAAGACTTTAACAATGGACAGATATCCTGAATCGGATTCAGTCTGCCACTCGGTGTATCACAATGTACAACGGTCGCATACTTAAAATCATGATCCTTTTCCAGATACTGCTTCAGCGCCTCTGCATCAACCTCGGCCTCATAATCAACCGTATAAAGAACCGGTTCGCCGCCGTAGATGCGGACAAAGTCCGCAAATCCACGACCGAACACACCATTATCAATGACCAGCACCCGGTCACCCGGTTCCGTCAGGGAAGCACAGGCTGCCTCCAGTCCCAGAATACCTTCCCCGCTTAAAATATATGCAGGATTCTTTGTATGCAGAAGCTCTGCAAGCAGATCACAGGTATCTTTATAATAATCATAGAACTCCGGATCCAGATCCGGGTTTGTCGTCTCCAGACTTCTCGCCATTCTGACATTCTCACGTACTCTGGTTGGTCCGGGTGTCATTAATTTCAACATGGTACACACCTCTTCTTTCTATACTTGCCGTTATTCTACTGCTCTGCTTTCTTAGCAAATAACAGACCGGTCTTATTCAGTACCTTTTCCAATGGTACGATCAGAAGCAGTACCGGTATAGCTGCCAGCACTACCTGAAGAATATTTCCTGGGAATGATGCAAGCGGTGTTACCAGACTATGATAGAAGATTGCTTCAAAAATATAGTAACCGGCCAGCTTGATCAGTAACGCAGCACCAACTGCCAGCACCTTAAATCCGAAGCCGCTCTTCTTCTCTACGATCAGACCTACAACGAAGCCCATAAGACCGCAGGTAATGAAGGTACATGGTGCATAAATCGCCCAGCTCGACATGATATCAAAGATTGCCATGCCGAAGGCTCCGGCAAAGAATCCGGTCCGCTTTCCATAAAGCATTGCTGCTAACAAAAGAGGTATGTTCCCAAGATGGATCAGCCCACCATAACCAAATGGCAGCTTGATATTAACACAGGCAGTAAACACCAGTGTCAGTGCAATAAACAAACCGGTCACCGTAATTGCTTTTACGGTTTCTCTGTTCTTTGTATTCTTTCCTGTTTCTTTTCCTGTTAAATCAGATGTTACAGTCTCTTCTACGGAAGTTGAAACTGTTTTTGTGTTTTCACTCATAGTAAACCCTCGCTTCCTTTATACTGTTTCGCATAGCATTTATTCTCTCTGCCTGCTTTCATTGGCTTAGTTTACTATGAGTGTGGTATGATTAAAATAGCCAGTTTTGAACTTTTTTATAGTACCAGTTTAAAATTTGTTTGTGGTTTTCATTATAAGCCAAAGCTTGAAACGATCTTCCGGAATTCCGGACAGCCGGCAAATGATTTCATGACACTCTTCCGGCTTTCTCCCTGATTCAGGCGATTTACCCAGTAATTTAAACCATTGGTATCATACTCCCGACCCATAAATGTCCGATATAATACCTTCACATATTCTGTATTGGTCAAATGCTTATTCACAAACTCCGGAGAGCTGAAAAACAGCTGTGCAACCTCCTCCGGTGTTTTCCGGCCCTCATTAATCTCCTCCGTCCAGTATTCCAGACCGGCCGGTTCCGGATTCCGGTTCAATGCCTTGGTATAAATTCTTGCAACAAATGCCTCTGTATTTGAGTAAACCGTAATCTTACAGGTTGCCTTCTTTCCGCTTCCATCTTTGGCAGTACATGTAATGATCGCAGTTCCTGAATATCCGGCAGTTACCTTTCCTGTACTACTTACCGATGCAACCCATGGATTCGATGATTTCCATGTCACTGCCTTATTGGTTGCATTCGTTGGTGTCACGGTTGCCTTCAAGGTTAATGTTTTTCCTGTTGTCAGCGTTGCACTGGTCTTTGACAGCTTCACGCGCTTAACTGCTACCACATTCGTAACCGATACTTTACAGGTTGATTTGATTTTTCTACCATCCGTAGATGTGCAGGTAATAATTGCAGTACCCTTACCAACACCTGTCACCGTTCCGTTCTGATTTACTCTTGCCACCTTTGTATTCGAAGACGTCCAGGTCACATTCTGGTATACCGTATAATCCGGCGTTAATCTGGCTGTCAAAGTTACTGTTTTTCCAATATTTAAAGATGCAGTCGTCTTTGAGAGAGTAATCTTCTTTACAACCGGTTTGCTGCCGTAATTCGCATTAAACGGAATTCCACGTGATGCTGCATAGCTCTCAGCATAAGAACCTGCCTTACCGAAAATCGTCAGCTTATCAATATACCACTGATCATCATTGATCGTTCCGACTGTTTGCGGGATAAATAAATACTGCAGAGAGGTACACTTTCTAAATGCCCACAAATCAATCTGCTGATTCGTATAAGCCATGCCACTGTCTTCAATATAAACACTCTTCAGACTACTGCAATCTGCAAACGCACTCTGGCTTATCCGAACATAATTTTTCGGAATGATAACTGACTTCAGACCGGTGCAGTTAGCAAATGCCTCCACGCCAATAAAAGCATCATTCTCACCTGCTTTTATCGTCAGGTATTTTAGGCTGGTACAGTTGGCAAATGCACCACCGTTTCCACAATAATCTACATTGCCGATTTTGGTCACAGTGGATGAAATACTGGCAGTTACCAGTTTTGTACAATTGCTAAACGCCCCTGCTCCAATTGTTTCAACTCCCTCTGGTATTATAATCTTAGTGATTGCAGCATTACAAAAAGCATTCTCTCCAATTATTGACACGGTTGCCGGCAGATTCACGGTTGTCAATGCCGTGCAATCGTAAAATGCCCGATCTCCGATTGTCTGATTCGCATAGGATGAATCACTTGCTTTCCACGTCATGCTCTTTAATGCGGTACATCCCTCAAATGCTGATATATAGATTGCCTCATAATTCCCGGGAATCGTAATATTTTTCAACCCCACACAATCCTTAAACGTTTTATTTCCTATATAAGCTACATTCTCATTTCCTCCCCGCATAACCACGGTCTCTAATGCAGAATCCGCTTCAAACACTCCACATTCTGACCATTCACGATCAAATCCTATTTCAGCCAAGGAGGAAGGAAGTGTTACTTTCTTCAGCTTTTTACAATTTGCAAATGCTCCCGCACAAATCTTTTCTACACCTTCTGGTATACTGATTTCTGTCGCACCAATTTCGTAAAATGCAGAATTGTAAATCGTTTGCAAGGTAGATGGCAGATTAACCTCTGTAAGATTAATGCATTGATAAAATGCATTACTTGAAATACACTGACTTTTGTTTTCTTCATTTGCGCAATAAGTCAACTTTTTCAATGATATACATCCGGAAAACGCTCCCCAGCCAATATTGGTGTAATTGCCCGGAATTGTAATTTCCGGCAGTGCTGTACATCCAGAAAATGCGCCTCCTCCCAGCTCTACAGATTGTGTCCCTTCCTGTAATGAAACTGTTTTTAATTTCTTACAATTACTGAACACCGAATTTCCCATTGACGTTACTGTAGCAGGAACACGTAATGACAACAATTTACTACATTTACTAAATGCCTCTGTCCCTAGTGACTCCACGCCTTCCGGAATCACAAGATTTACAATACCTGTACCTGTAAATGCATTCTGTCCAATACTCTTTAATGTTGCCGGAAGATAAATTTCAGAAAGATTACTACAATTCAAAAATGCCCGATCCATAATTATTTGATTTGCCGTTTCACTACCACTCGCCTCGTACACTACTTTTTTCAGTGCCAAGCATCCTTCAAACGCATTACCGTAGATAATCTGATAATTTCCGGGAATCGTAATCTCCCTTAATGCAGTACAGTTTTGAAAACTCTTACCACCAATTGTTGCACTCTGTGTTCCCGCCTGAATCTCAACTGTTATAAGATTTTTACAATTAGCAAATGCATAACTTTCAGTAATATCCCCAATCTGGCGAACAGTCGCCGGAATTACTACTTTTCTAATCTTTGCATTTCTATCAAATGCCCCACTACCAATCTTCCGAACAACATGTCCATCCAGTTCAGATGGGATTTCAACAGTACTGGAATTTCCCTGGTATCCGTATATAATTGCTGCATCCGAACTATCTATCCCATATGTAAAATCACCACTTACATAACTGTTCACATCCGGTTCTTCTGTTTCCGTGGAAATCTCTGCCGCTGATTCGGTTGCTGTTCCTGCTCCATCCTCTGTTGACTCAGAATCAACATCCAGATTCCATATCGTATCATCGATATCCCGGCTTCCGTAATCCTCTGTGGTGACATCCTCCGTAGATGCATCTTCTGTCGACGCATCTTCTGTAGATGCATCGGACGCTATTGTTGATGCTTCTTCCGTAGAAAAATCCTCTCCTACCGTGTAAGAATCGTCCTGTCTTACCTGTGCTTTTGCTTCGTATGGCGTGCTGAATGAGGTCAGCAGAACACCACCTGCTATCATCCATGCTACCGCCCGTTTCCATTTCTTTCTCATACTCATCTCTCCTTATATCTTTGTTGCGACAGTCCAACCGGACTACCGGTTAATAAGTTATATATGTAATGCCAAAGCAATTCGTATGAATCCTTCGGCAAGCATAAGCCCTGCAAATACCATTAATGCCACTCGGAATATTTTGTCCAATCTTTCACGTTTCCGGCTCATCCGGCTCACTTCCTCCAGATGTAACAAACCATCCGGATTAAACTCTTCATCCCGCACTTTCCAGTAAAGCTCCTGCTGATACAAATCATCCCAATATCGTCTGGATTCCTTGCGGAGACTACCCGAGCCAAAGAACTGTGTTCTGATATCCTTCTCCGAAAGCACAGTCTGTAATTCCTTGCGGTTTAACCTCCCGCTTTCAATTGCCAGAAGGAAAGCATCCCTCTGAAATTCTCCATTTTCATAACATAATTGTGTTTCCTGCATGTTAAGATTTCTCCTTTCCATTTCCTGCATTGACTTTCAGCCTTGCTTTTCTCGTTTCTACTTATTCGGATATGCTTCAAAATACATCCATCGCCATGCATTGCGTCCCTGTGCCAGAATATGTGATTGCGGGAACAGAAACCTCACATGTTCCGCACTCTGTTCCGGGCGTACCGCCAATTCCTCTGAAAATGCAATCAAATCCTGTAAGTCAGTTCCCGACTTCAGCTGTGGCTCAGTATACGTCTTCCAGACTCTGGGATTCACAATCAAAGCTATGAGCCGCATCAGTTCATAGAAGGAATCCGGTTTCGTCCACTTGAAGGCTTCTTGTATCACTTCTATTGCCGGAACCGGCAGAAAGGAATGACTTAATGCCTGTTGCATTCTTTCCGGGTTCACAAATGCCTGTAAAATCTCCGGATCCTGAAATGAAATCTCCGCCGGATTGACATGTTTCTCATGATACAGATCATAGGTACTCTGCAAGTAGCTACGTCCTATAACACCCAGACTAAAATACTCCTGTGAAAACGGGGTCTGAATCGTAATCTTTTCACCTTCCGGAATCAGAAGCACCCTATCCTGGTTCAGACATTCTATTTCTGTCTGTATCCCGGAATTATCTATGCCTTCCGATAAAGCATCACACCACGGCGAAGTCCCATTCCACATCTCATCTCCCGGCACCTGTTCTCTTATGATTCTTCTGGCACATCCGAACGGCAGAGCAACATTTCCCGGCACGACTGCACTTACTCCGGGATGGATTGCTGCCCCCACGCCCTCTGATTGCCCCAGGCGCATAATGATCGAATCCTGTAGTTCCACCGGAACCTCCAGGTTGATCGATAACGGCTTATCCTGCTTCACTCCATAGGTCCGCTCCGGCGGCATACCATACTCGACCGGATTCACATCCCCGATTCCACATAAGTACAACAGAAATGAATTACCTGCGGCATTTTCTACAATCATTTCTTCCGGTTGTAATCCCGCGCCTTCTACTGCTTTCTTTAACAGCAAATATATCGATGCGTTTCCTGCATTCTTTACCGCCTGCAATTCCCATTCGATCCTATCCGAGATTTCATCCGACAAGGGATAACCATATAATTCTTCTGCTCTATGTACTACAATCTCTTTCAAAGAACTATCCGCATCCGGAATCAGTGGATACTTTATGTTGGTCATCTCACTCATACTTCAACCAATCCTTTCTTATAAGCTATCAGCACTACTTTGTAATAACCCTTTCATAAGCTCATTATAGAATCGGATAACGACATATCATGTCCATGTACAAAAAAAGACCGGTATGCATAACACATACCGGTCTGTAATAATCTTTGCCCTATTTACTTATCTGCCAGTCCATACTCCTCAAGCAACTGTTTCTGGTAAACTTCGTCCTGTGCCGCCTTCACTATATCGTCTGCTCGGCCATCCTCGGTTAACTTAATAATCAATTTATTTAAACATTGTATCCCCTCTTCTTTTCCTTCTTCCCGTATCAGCATTTCTCGTTCCCAGCTCTTCATATACTGAACACCTACTTCCTTATCCCGTTTCACTGCATCTACCTGCTCATGGATTGCCCGAATGTCTGCATTCGTTACATTCTCAGCAATACTGTTTTCCATATATTTTAGCATATCACGCAGCTCCTGACTAGGATTTCCTTCGGTTCCTTTCGTATATAGGTAGATTCGCCGGATGCCATCCTCATACTCCATATCCGGTGCTTCCACACACTGATTCTTTACGGTATACACCAT
>CABQJA010000106.1 GCA_902464345.1 uncultured Clostridium sp. | reverse complement strand
TAAAGGCGTTTAATGAGAACTGGATTCAGGGCTGGCTGCAGAAAAACTGGAAGCTCGGAACCAAAAATCCGGTTAAAAATATAGATTTATGGAAGCGGTTGTTACAGGCAATGAGTCCGCATTCGGTTCAATACCACTGGGTAAAGGGACATGCCGGACATCCGCAGAATGAGCGGTGTGATACACTGGCTACGCAGGCTGCAGATGGCAGAGACCTTTCGGTGGATACCGGATATGAGGAACAGTCATAAGGCTGTCCGTCAGAAGCACAGAGTTCTGAATCCCGGATAGGGGACATAAGATGAACAGAGAGAATCCGGGTAGCGGAATATCATATATGAATCAAAGGGGATCCTTCAGGAAAATCTGTCGCAGAGGTCTGCTGATAGCGGCACTGCTTCTGATAATCGGAGTAGAGTGGCATGTGACGGACGCACAGATAACGATAAATTATAAGCTGCGATATGAGAAGAATCTGGAACGGTTTCGGGCGAATCCCGAGGAGTATCTGAATCCGTACCGGACAATCGAAAGCTATGATGAGGAGCTTCAGAAGATAGATAATACCATAAATCGTGAGCTGATATATTTCCCGGTTGAAAAGTCCTACATTCAGGAGATTGAATATTGTGATTCCTGGTATGGAGAGAGGACGTATGGCGGTAACCGGGTGCATGAAGGAACGGATGTTATGGATATCCGGAATGAACCCGGACGGATCCCGGTCGTCAGCATGACGGACGGTGTGGTACGGAATATGGGCTGGCTGACGCTTGGCGGCTGGCGAATCGGAATAGAATCTGAGGGCGGTATTTATTATTACTATGCACATTTATATTCCTATGCGGCAGGCCTGAAGCCGGGAGATACCGTATATGCCGGACAACTGCTTGGATTTATGGGAAACTCCGGTTACGGTGAAGAGGGCACTACCGGAATGTTTGATACGCATTTGCATGTCGGAATCTATTTCTATCAGGAGGACGGAACAGAAATCAGCATCAATCCATATCTGTTTTTGAAAAAACTTCAGGAAAAACAGGGAAACGTGTAGAGAAAGGTCTGCTTTTGAGCACGGCTTTCGTTGGAATTTCAAGAAAGGTATGTTATAATATAACAACGTACTAAGGAGGTGTGCGGATGCACACGCAGGTCATCGATCAGCGATGGATGACAAAAATATCAGGGGTGGTTACATATGGAAATACAATTATGGCGGGAGATTTTGTCGCCTTATCAGCTTGCGGTAAATGAACTGGTGGTAAAATTCAATCATATTATTGAGGAATATCGGAGTAAGGGACAATATTCCCCGATTGAGCAGGTGGTAGGACGGGTCAAGAAGATTTCCAGTATTCTGGACAAAATGAATAAGAAGCATCTGGCGATTGAAGAGATCGAGGATGAGATTGACGATATTGCGGGAATCCGTATCATGTGTCAGTTTGTAGAAGATATTGATAAGGTTGTTGAGATTATCCGGAACCGCAAGGATATGGAGATCAAATGCGAAAAGGATTATATATCGAATTACAAGGAGAGCGGATATCGAAGCTATCATATTATTGTCTATTATGACGTGTATACATTAGAGGGAACGAAGCGGCTGCAGGCAGAGATTCAGATCCGGACGATGGCAATGAATTTCTGGGCTACGATCGAGCATTCCCTGCAGTATAAGTATCATGGTAATATGCCGGCACATGTACGGGAGCGCTTATATGCGGCATCCGATGCGATTGTAGCGCTGGATTCCGAGATGTCTTCCGTGCGCGATGAGATCATTGACGCACAGAATATGTTCACGATCAAGGCGAATGTAGTATCCGATATTCTTGTCAATATCCAGAATCTGTATCATGTGGCGAATAAAAGAGAGGTTCTGAAGATACAGGATGAGTTCTATCAGATCTTCGCGACACAGGATCTGGAGCAGCTGGAGCGATTCAGCAGAGAGCTGGATATCATAGCGGAAGGCTATAAGGCGCAGAGCCTGAATTAAGAGAAGAATAAAGGCGTGCCCCGGCACGTCTTTGTCATCAGGCAGAAGATGACAAATGAGAAATTAGAAGCAGGAGAACGAATGTGAAATTACCGGAACGTTTTGAAACACGTATGAAAGAAATGCTGCAGGATGAGTTTGAAGCTTATGAAGCAGAATTGGAACGACCATGTTATCATGGCCTGCGGGTGAATACCGCAAAAATATCAGTTGAGGATTTTCTGAAACTATCTCCGTTTGAGTTGAAGTCGGTTCCGTGGTGTTCAAACGGATTTTATTATGATGAGTCGGAACAGCCGGCAAAGCATCCATATTACTATGCAGGTCTTTATTATATTCAGGAGCCGAGTGCCATGACACCGGCAAGTGTGATTCCGATTGAGGAAGGAGACCGGGTTCTGGATATCTGTGCGGCACCGGGAGGCAAATCAACGGAGCTGGCAGTAAAGCTGCACGGAACCGGGCTACTGGTATCCAATGACATCAGCAATTCCAGAGCAAAAGCACTGCTTAAGAATCTGGAGCTTTTTGGTGTGCCGAATATGCTGGTATTAAGTGAACCGTCGAACGTGATCGCAGATAATTTTGAAGGATTTTTTGATAAGATTCTGATCGATGCGCCGTGTTCCGGAGAGGGAATGTTCCGGAAAGCAAACTCCATGGTGAAGGCATGGGAAACGAATGGAGTGGAATTGTTTGTGAATCTGCAGCACAGCATTCTGAAGGAAATGGTACGGTGTCTGAAACCGGGCGGAACGATGGTATATTCGACCTGTACATTTTCACCGGAGGAGAACGAACAGGCAATGGATTTCCTGTTAGAGCTGGATCCTGAGCTGGAGCTGGCGGAGCTTCCGAAATACGAAGGCTTTGATTCCGGACATCCGGAATGGAGTCTGAATGGTAATCAGGATGTGACGAAGTGCCGCCGGTTATGGCCGCAGCGGATTCATGGTGAAGGGCATTTTGTTGCATTGCTGCATAAGAAAGAGAATCCGATGGTTGATGCAGTGAACTGGTATCATCCGGGAAGGGAAAAGCTGCCGGATGAGGTATGGGATTTCTTAAAGCACATTGCCTGGGACTGGGATGAAAGCCGCATGGAATTACAGAAGGAGCGGTTGTATTATCTTCCGAAGGAGATGCCATCGGTAAAGGGAATGCGCGTATTGCGGAATGGGCTGTTCCTGGGTGAGATCCGGAAGAACCGGTTTGAACCGAGTCAGTCACTGGCGATGGCACTGAGGATGAAGGAATATGATCATGCAATCTCCCTGGATGTAACGGATGAACGGGTAATCCGGTATCTGAAAGGGGAAACGATCGAATTAGAGGGCGAGAATGGTATGACATTAATCTGTGTGGACGGATATCCGCTCGGTTGGGGAAAACTGACCAACGGCACACTTAAGAATAAATATCTGGCCGGTTGGAGGTGGCTGTAATGCATGGACAGATGTTCCGGGGGATAGAGGCAGTCATATTTGATCTGGATGGAACACTGGTAGATTCCATGTGGGTATGGAATGCCATTGATGAAGAGTATTTCAGAAATCACGGTCTGGTCGTTCCGGAGGGACTGCAGGAACGGATTTCCGGCATGAGTTTTTCTGAAACGGCAGAATATATTAAGACAGAATACCGCATCACGGATTCTATAGAGGTTATGAAAGATACATGGAACCGGATGGCAGAAGAGAAGTATGCCGGAGAAGTACCTTTAAAACCCGGAGCTATGGAGTTTCTCTGTCTGCTGAAGCAGAAGGGCTACCGGACAGGGGTTGCGACCAGTAACTCCCGACATCTGGTGGAGATTGCACTGGAGGGACAGAAGATCCGCGGACTGATCGATTCGGTGCATACCGCCTGTGAGGTCGCTCACGGGAAACCGAACCCGGATATTTATCTGCTGGTAGCAGAAGATCTTGGAGTAAAACCGGAGCATTGTCTGATCTTTGAGGATATCGTGGAAGGAATTCAGGCGGGGAAAAATGCCGGAATGCATACCTGTGCCATTGATGATGCTGCAAGCAGTCATATCTGGCAGGAGAAGGTTCAGGCGGCAGAGTATGCGGTCAGGGATTATTATCCGGTGATACAGGAACTGGAAAGAAACGCAGAATAGAAGAAACGAGGAAGAAACATGGAAAAAGGAACCCTTGGATATATAAATGCATATAAGAAACGTTATGGAATCCTGATGCTGATCCTGGCTGTCTGCATTATAGCCGGTACGGTAGCGGTATATCTGATATTCGGAACCGTGAAGCATGTTGCGATTCTGATCCCGATTATTCTGGCGCTGCCGTTTGCCAAGATGCTGACACTCTGGATCATAGCCGCGAAGTTCCGTTCGATGAAGCCGGAGGATGGAGAACTGATCAGCAGCGGACTGGCCGACCGGAAAAACTGTATTGTCCTTTATGATATGGCATTAAGCTCTTATGAAGCGGTGTCATTTGCAAGTGCATTGGTGATTGATCAGGGAAATATTTATCTGCTCTGGGGTGGCTCGAATGAACCAAAATACGGAGAAGAAAAACAGCGGGAATATGTGCAGGGAATCGTAAATAAGACCGGATATGCATATCAGGTATATACCGCACATGATGTCAGGGAGCTGCTGGATATGGTGACATCCAATCCGGTATCGGAAGAAGATCTGGATGTGAAATGCAACCGGTTAAAGACCCGGATGCTGGATGTGTGTCTGTAAGACGTACAGTCGGAATAAGGAGCAGGCAGGATGAAAGAATATACGATCGGTAAAAATGAAGCGGGCCAGCGTCTGGATAAATTACTGGGAAAAATATTAAACGAGGCACCGTCCGGCTTTATTTATAAGATGCTTCGTAAGAAAAATATCAAGGTAAATCAGTCGAGGGCAGATGGAAAGGAACTGTTAAAAGAAGGCGATACGGTTCAGATCTATCTCTCAGATGACACGTTTGCAAAGTTTCATAAAGACAAAAAGACCGAATTTGTGGGTGGAGAAGTGTCTGCAAAGGGAATCGTCCTTTCAGAGAACCGTATCCTGTATCAGGATTCCGATATTCTGATTCTGAATAAACCATCCGGCGTCCTGTCACAGAAGGCAAAGGCATCGGATGATTCGATTAATGAGCAGATGATCCGGTATCTTTTGGCTACCGGGAAGCTTACGCAGGAACAGCTGGTAACCTTTACACCGTCTGTCTGCAACCGGCTTGACCGGAATACGAGCGGAATTGTATTAGCCGGTGTATCACTTGCCGGAAGTCAGATGCTTTCTTCTCTTTTAAAGGAACGGACGGTGCACAAATATTATCTGGCACTGGTTCAGGGAAAGGTTTCGAAAGCCGGGGGCGGAAAAGCGTATCTGGTGAAAGACAGTAAGACCAATCAGGTTCGGATTCTGCAGAAGCCTGCAGAAGGAGCGGTTATGATAGAAACGAAGTATCGGCCGTGCAATGCCAATTCGGACTACTCGTTATTAGAAGTAGAGCTGATCACCGGAAAAAGTCACCAGATTCGGGCCTATCTGGCAAGTCTCGGTCATCCGATCATGGGGGATGCCAAATACGGTGATCCGGGAAGTAATCGGGAATTTCGCAATCAATACGGAATTCAGAATCAATGTCTGCATGCATATCGAATTGTTTTTCCGGAGATGGACGGTCATTTCCGTCATTTATCGGAGAAAACATGGACGGCACCACTGCCGGGAAAATACAGAGCCGTCTTGGAAAAGCTATGGGGAGAGGAACTGACATATGGCAACCTGGAATAGCCGGGGACTCCGGGGTTCAACCCTGGAAGATCTGATTAATTTTACAAATGAGAGTTATCGGGATAAGGGACTGGCGCTGGTGCAGAAAATCCCGACTCCGATCAAGCCGATTAAGATCGATAAGGAAAGCAGCCAGATTACACTGGCATATTTTGAAAAGGATTCCACGGTTGACTATATCGGAGTGGTACAGGGGGTACCGGTGTGCTTTGATGCCAAGGAATGTACGACGGATACCTTTTCGATGCAGAATATTCATGAGCACCAGTATCAATTCATGAAGGAGTTTGAACAACAGCAGGGAGTCAGCTTTCTGATCATCTTTTTTACAACCCGAAATGAACTGTATTATATGCCGTTTCAGGAGCTGAAACGGTATGTGGAACGGATTCGGGAGGGACATCCGAAGAATTTTAAATATCAGGAGCTGGATCCGGCTAATTTTATCCGGGCGAAGGGGGGAATCCTGGTTCACTATCTGGAACCGCTAAGCCGGGATCTGATGAGCCGGGAATAAAGCAGCAGGTTAATCGCAGGTTTAAAGTTTGTATAAGGGGCAGTTATGAAAACAGAAGAAATTATCCTTGTGACCATGGGTATCCTGTTGCTGGCATGGGTATTATATGGTGTGATCCGAATTTTCAGAAGAATAAAGAAGGAAGCTTCCCAAATTACAATTCCGGCATGGGTGCAATGTGAGAAATGCGGTACTGTGTTTGCGGTACCGGCAGAGAGCGTGGTGCGTGGAGGCATGATGAAAAGTTCCCGGAAAACCCAGACAATTGTCAGGGGAGGATATGTAGTCCGGCAACCGGTTTATAAATCATATGCCAGAAAATGTGATTGCCAGGGCTGTGGAAACAGAACCTGGGGACAGGTGCAGAATCTGGCGGAGCTTCAAAAGGAGATACGACCGATATCCGTAAAAGAGACGTTGCAGGGGATACTCCTGATTCTGGTGGGAGGAGGTATGATCCTGGCGGTGGCGGGAATCATTCTTCGCGTTATGCACAGGTAATCCGATATCGGAGACATAGCTGTTTCTATAAATCGTTGCAACAGTTTTAACGGTTTCAGACACTTATATAATGAAACTGCTAAAACGAAGCCAAATACAGATACAAAGTATAGCAACGATTATGGGAGGATATTATGAACAGACATAAGGCGAAATGTGAGAAATTAAAACAGATCAGAAAGCAGCTGGCAGACGGACTTGGTGTAGATCTTCATCAGTCGGAATGTACCTATCAGGGGGATTGCAGGGGAACCTGCCCGAAATGTGCACAGGAGGAGAAACAGCTGAATCAGGCGCTGGTGGCGAAGGGAATGCTGGTGGCCGGGCTGGCAACCTTAAGTCTGAGCCTTGCGGGCTGCGGTAACCGGTATGGAGATCTTGAAGGTGAGATCGAAACAATCAGTTCCGAAGCGGGAAGCTCTGAGATGATCAGTTCCGAGGCAACAGGCTCTGAACGGATGAATTCCGAGATGACAAGTTCCGAAACAACAGACACAACCGAGTCGGAAACCGAAGAAGAGATGGAAGTATTAGAGGGTGATGTAGCATATGAACCGGACAGCGAATTTTAAGGTTCAATCCATAAACCGGCATCGCATGAAAACGGACGGTAACGGTGTAACTACTCTGGTTGCCCTGTACGGCTGTCCGCTTGCATGCCGATACTGTATTAACGCAGATATTTTGAAGAAAAACAGCTGGAGGGAATACAGTCCGGAGCAATTGCTGGAAACAGTGTTGCAGGACTATTGTTATTTTCTGGCAACCGGTGGCGGTGTGACCTTTGGAGGCGGGGAATCCCTGCTTCATGCGGAGGCAATCCGCAGGTTTGCCGGGCTGGCACCA
>CABQJA010000105.1 GCA_902464345.1 uncultured Clostridium sp. | reverse complement strand
CTGAAGACCTGCTATGATCTTATCGGTAATCGCATTGACCTCACTGGCCTCCAGATTCCGATCCTTTGCACGGAAGGTCATGGTATATGCAACAGACTTCTTGCCTCTGCCTACCTGTTCACCTTCATATACATCAAAGAGCTCATAATTCTCCAACAGATTTCCGCCATATTTCTTGATAACCTCTTCTACCTGTCCTACAAAGATGTCCTTGCTCATAACCATACTTAAATCTCTGGTACTTGCAGGGAATTTGGCAATACCCTCATACTTCCGGTCAAAGCTTGCAAGTGCAGTCAGCTTCGGAAGATCTACAACTGCTACATAGACCTCACCCTTCATGTTGTAGTTATCTACTGCCTCCGGATGTAACTGTCCGATATAGCCGATCACATCCTCACCATTCTGGATGGCAGCCTGACGGCCCGGATGCAGGAATGGATAACCACCCTTTGGATTATAGGTAAATGCATGATGCAGACCCAGCTTTTCAAATAATTCCTCCAGCACACCCTTCATATTAAAGAAGTCGCACTGACCATACATACCGAGTGTCAGCATCTTACGTTCCTCCGGCAGCTCTGTTAACGGCAGTTGCTTTGGAAGATAAATGTTTCCGATCTCATATAATCTGGCATCCTTATTTCTACGGTTAAAGTTCGTTGCCAGAGAAGTGATCATACCATTCAGGGAAATGGTTCTCATGATAGAGAAATCCTCGCCTAACGGATTTGAGATCACGATTGCCTTACGAATATCGGAATCCTGTGGAATTAAAAGCTTATCATAAACCTTCGGACTCTCGAAGGAATAGGTCATACCACCGGAAAATCCATTGTTCTCACATACATCTCTTGCCACATCCTCTACCAGCATATGGAACTGCTTCTTACCAACCGTTGCCTCGCCGCGTGGAAGTGTTGCAGGCAGCTTATCATAGCCGTATAACCGTGCTACCTCCTCTGCCAGATCAGCCATACAATGCAGATCCTGACGGAAGGTCGGGATTGTCAGCTCATTGGTATTCATATCATAGGAAAGTCCCAGACGCTCAAAATACTGGAGCATTAACTCCTCCGGAATCTCCATACCAAGCAGGTGATTCATCTTCGCCGGCTCAAACGGAAGCTTCCATGGCTCTACCGGATCCGGATAAATATCGATTACACCTTCTACTACTTCACCGCAGCCCAGCTCTTCAATCAACTGGCAGGCACGATTAATTGCTTCTAATGCCAGATTCGGATCCAGACCCTTTTCAAACTTGGCAGATGCATCGGTACGCATACCGATTCTCTTTGATGATAACCGGATATTGGTTCCATCGAAGCAGGCTGCCTCAAACAACAGGGTAGAAATATGATCCGTTACCATGGAATTCTCACCACCCATGATACCTGCAATACCGATCTCCTTCTCACCATCACAGATCATCAGTACATTGGAATCCAGATTCCGCTCCTGACCATCCAGTGTTACAAACTTATCTCCATCCTTTGCCCGCTTTACAATGATCTTATGATCTGCGATCGTATCCAGATCATATGCATGCATTGGCTGACCGTATTCCTCCATCACATAATTGGTAATATCTACCAGATTGTTGATTGAACGGATTCCCTGAGATGCCAGTCGCTCCCGCATCCACTTCGGAGATGGACCGATTTTTAAGTTCTTTACAACTCTTGCACAGTATCTCGGGCATAAATCGGTGGCTTCTACTTCAACAGATGCATAATTCGTTACATCGCCGCCCTTTACGGTTCCCGGTACGATTGGTGGATGGAATGACAATCCATAGGTCGCTGCTGCTTCTCTTGCCATACCGATCATGCTGAAGCAGTCTACACGGTTGGATGTGATCTCATATTCTACTACCGCATCATGAAGTCCGAGTGCCTCGATTGCATCATCACCCGGCTTTACTCCGGACTCCTCCGGGAATACATAAACACCGTTTTCCGGTGCTTCCGGATATAACTCTCTGTTGGCACCTAACTCTTCAATGGCACACATCATACCATAAGATTCTACGCCTCTTAATTTTCCTTTCTTGATCTTAATTCCATTCTCCGGCAACGGACCGCCATCATGGCCACCTGCTACCTTACCACCATCTAATACGGTTGGAACCAGATCTCCTTCCTTTACATTCGGAGCGCCTGTTACAATCTGCAATGGAGCATCCTCTCCGATATTTACCTGACAGATGATCAGCTTATCTGCATCCGGATGCTTCTCGATCTTCTCGATCTTACCGACTACGATCTTCTCCAGGTTCTTATCCTTCTTCTCATAGCCTTCTACATGAGATCCGGATAATGTGATTGCATCTACAAATTCTTCGACCGGTGCTTTTAAATCCGGTACATATACCTTTAACCAGGACATTGGTGTATTCATTCTACTTAACCTCCATAAACTCTCAACCACTGATTGCGTTGTTTTATACCGTTTCTGTTAGAACTGCTTTAAGAACCGCATATCGTTCTCATATAATAACCGCATATCATCGATCTCATATTTCAACAGTGCAACTCGTTCCAGTCCAATACCAAACGCAAAGCCTGAATATTCTTCCGGATCAATTCCGCAATCTTTTAATACCTTTGGATGAACCATACCGCATCCCAGTATTTCAATCCAACCGCTGCCCTTACACATCCGGCAGCCCTTACCGCCACACTTGAAGCAGCTGACATCTACCTCTGCACTCGGCTCTGTAAACGGGAAATGATGTGGACGAAGCTTAACCTTCGTATCCGGTCCGAAGAATTCCTTCGCAAACTGCTCCAGAGTTCCCTTCAGATCTGCAAAGGTGATTCCTTTATCTACAACCAATCCTTCTACCTGATGGAAGGATGGTGAATGTGTTGCATCAACTTCATCTGCACGGAATACACGTCCCGGTGCGATAATACGGATTGGCATTCTTCCGGTCTCCATCACACGTGCCTGTACCGGAGAAGTCTGTGTACGAAGCAGAATGTCCTTGGTAATATAGAAGGTATCCTGTTCATCCTTTGCCGGATGATTGGCCGGGATGTTTAACAGTTCAAAATTATAATGATCATATTCGACTTCCGGACCTTCTACGATCTCGTAGCCCATACCGACAAATACCCGCTCCAGCTCTTCAAGTGCGATCTGGTTCGGATGACGATGGCCCTTCATATGCATCGTTCCCGGAAGTGTTACATCGATGACCTCATTCTTCATCTTCTCTTCTCGGATCTTCTTAGCGATCTCCTTCTTTACATTCTCAAGCTTCTCTTCAATGGCAGTTCTGGTATCATTGACCATCTGACCGACTTTTGGACGATCTTCCGGTGCAACATCCTTCATGCCTTTTAGCACCTGTGTTAATTCACCTTTTTTGCCTAATACATTGACCTTGATATCATTCAATGCATCGAGGTCATTTGCTGCTTCAATTTTCGCTAAGGCTTCTTCTCGAATTGCCTGCAGTTTCTCTTTCATCATTCTTCCTCCTGAAAATCATTCATATATGTTAGGGGTGAGTGGAGCGCGTTTCCACGCATTGCGGCGATGTTCGCACCTCGCCTGGCGGCTCGGTGTCGGACGTTTTGTCGTGCCTTCTCACGCATTGCGGCGATGCCCGCACCTCGCCTAGCGGCTCGGTGTCGGACATTCGCCGGATACGAATGCTTCCGCATCCGTATCCACACCCACAATCTGACGCATCGGCAAGTAAACTTGCCATACGTCATCTTATGTGTGTTCCCAATGCGTTTCTTCGTGCCCGGCTCATCGTTTACGCAAAAGAAGCCCGTCCCTGAAAGGGACGAGCTTATGATCGCGGTACCACCCTGTTTCCCATGACAGTCTGTCATGGACACTTGATAATGTATAACGCCATTAACCGTTTCACCCTACCGATCACCCGACTGTGCGGATTCTGTTCAGGCAAAAAGCTCCGGTGTGAAACTAAGAATCTGCTCCTTCTTCAGAGGCTTCCAGCCGATGACCTCTGTTCTCTGTCAGGGAAACATATTCCTTCCTGCACCTTCTATGCCGATAACTGTTCTTATCATAGACTTGAAATCCGGGGATGTCAAGCCTTTTTCAACGTTTCTACTAATCCTCTAATTCCAGTACGCCACGCATATCGATCAACGGTGCCCCGGTTCCCCGGATATAATCCCCGGTAATCGTAACTCTTCCGATGCTGTCATCTCTAGGAATCTGATACATAATATCCAGCATAAACTCCTCAATGATCGCCCGCAATGCTCTGGCACCGGTCTTTTTCTCCATTGCCTTCTCCGCAATTGCCTCATAGGCAGAATCATCAAACCGCAAGTCTACCTCATCCAGGCTTAACAGCTTCTGATATTGCTTTAAAATCGCATTCCTTGGCTCCTTCAGGATCCGGATCATCTTCTCCTTATCCAGTGCATCCAGTGTATAGATCACCGGCAATCGTCCTAAGAACTCCGGTATCATACCGAATTCACGCAGGTCCTCAATCGTAACCTTCTTTAAAATGTTCGGGTCATCATCATACTTATCCTTCAGATCGGATTTAAACCCGATCGCTGCCTGTTTATTCAACCGTGCCTTAATGATATCCTCCAGATCCGGGAATGCACCGCCGCAGATAAACAGAATGTTCTTCGTATTGACCGTGGTCATCGGCACCATGGCATTCTTACTGCCGGCACCTACCGGTACCTCTACCTCAGCACCCTCCAACAGCTTCAGTAAGCCCTGCTGTACAGATTCACCGCTTACATCCCGGCTGTTCGTATTCCGCTTCTTGGCGATCTTATCGATCTCATCAATAAATACGATACCCCGTTCTGCCTTCTCTACATCATTATCTGCTGCCGCCAGAAGCTTTGACAGGACACTTTCCACATCATCACCGATATATCCGGCCTCTGTCAGTGTCGTTGCATCGGTAATTGCCAGCGGTACGTTTAATAATTTGGCAATCGTCTTAACCAGATAGGTCTTACCACTACCGGTCGGTCCGATCATCAGCATATTGGACTTCTCAATCTCGATATCATCCATACTGTCTGTCAGAACCCGCTTATAATGATTATATACGGCAACCGAAATTACCTTCTTCGCATAATCCTGTCCGACTACGTACTCATCCAGCTTTGCCTTCATAATATGTGGTGCCGGAATGGTTTTTAAGCTTAACTCCGGCTCTTCCTTCTTTTCCTGCTTCTTTTTCTTCTTTACCTTCTGGGACTTCGGAATGTCCTGAATGCCATCCATATTAAACGGCATCTCAAAATTTCCCAGATCCATGAACTGCATACCGTTTCCGTTGCTGAATGTATCAAAGGTATTCTGCATGCAGCTCGCACAGATATTAATATTGTTCGGAAGGTGGATCAGCTTACCGCATACACTCTCCGGTCTCCGGCAAAGGTAGCAGTACTCCTCGTATTCCTTATCCTCTTCTTTATCTTCTGTTTCATTATTTTCAATTATATCGTTTGACATAGTTTTCCTCCAATGTGAACCTTTGTTAAGGGGATTATATCAAATATATTTCATGAATTCTATCCATATTTACAGGAAAGTCATGAAAAATCTGTTAAATATGAAAAAAGCCATGGACCACACACAAATCCACAGCCATTTTACATCGTTTCTATTTCTTTCCGTATCCGCATCATATTTTTATCCATCCGGGCGATTTCTTCCGCATATTTCTTTAATTCCTTCTGAATGTCCTCGCCCTGAGCCCCGCTTATTTCCCTCTTATAACATAACTGGTAGTCCAGCTGTGCCCAGAAATCCATAGCTACCGTCCGGAACTGTATCTCTACCCGTTTCCGTTCACAGCCCGCATCACTGTAGACCGGCACCTCCACGATCAGGTGGAAGCTGTGATAGCCATTACTCTTGGGCTTCCGAATGTAATCCTTTTCCTTTACCACCGTCACATCCTCATGTGCCGATATCCGTTTTACGATCTCGTAAATATCATCCTCAAAGAAACAGGTTACCCGGACCCCGATCATGTCATTTAATTTTTCCGTTGCTTCCGCAAACGTACACTTATATCCCTTTTTCTGAAGCTTCCTGCAGATGCTGTCTGCCGTTTTGATCCGACTGCAGATGTCCCGGACGATCATTCGTCCGTATTCTTCCGAAAGCTCATCCTGAATCATCTGCAGCTTCAGCTCAACCATACTGATCGCGCATTCACATTTGATCCGGTACTGGGAGTCTGTTACCGCAGCTTCCATGGCGGCAACCGCTTTTCCCGGATCCTTTGCACTTTTTTTACTCATTAATTGATTTCTCCATGCTCTCCGGTAATTGAGAAGGTTACCCACTGAGCAATGTTGACCGCATGATCTCCGATTCGTTCAAAATACTTTCCGATCATCAGAAGATCTGTCGCCTGTTCGCCGTTACTGGCATCCTGATTGATCAGACCGATCAGCTCCTGCTTGATCTTAATAAACAGATCATCGACAACATCATCCATGGAAATAACTTCCTGTGCCAATTCGAGATCCTTATTTACAAATGCATCAATACTCTTTACAACCATCAGAATGGTTTCCTTCGCCATCTGCTGCACATGCTCCAGCTTCTTAATATACGGCGTCCCTTCCATACGAATGGTCAGTTCTGAGATTTCCGCTGACTGCACTGCGATACGCTCCATATCCGTGATCATCTTCAATGCCGATGAAATCATTCGCAGATCGGATGCTACCGGCTGCTGACAGAGCAGAAGCTTCATACACATGCCTTCAATCTGTCGCTCCTGATTGCTGACATCCGCCGCATACTCGATCACATTATGCGCCTTCTCGCCGTCCTTGGTTACCAGGGCAGATACCGCCATCTCGATCGACTGCTCCACCATGCTTCCCATTTGAACCATCTGCTGATTCAGGGTATTTAACTGTTTTTCAAATCGACTTTGCTTTACCATTTCTATCCTCCTGTTTCACCATCAACCGAATCGTCCGGTAATATAATTCTCCGTCCGTTTGTCCTTCGGCATTGCGAACAGTTCCTCTGTATCACTGAACTCGACCACTTCTCCTAACAGGAAGAATGCCGTCTTATCCGAAATACGGGTTGCCTGCTGCATATTATGTGTAACAATAATGATGGTATATTTATCCTTTAGTTCTACTGCCAGCTCCTCAATCTTCGAGGTCGAGATCGGATCCAGGGCAGATGTCGGTTCATCCATCAGAATCACCTCCGGCTCGACTGCCAGGGCTCTTGCAATACAAAGTCGCTGCTGCTGACCACCGGATAAACCGAGTGCACTCTTTTTCAGTCGATCCTTCAATTCATCCCAGATCGCAGCCTGACGCAGAGACCGTTCCACAATTTCATCCAGCTTTGCCGAATTATGAATACCATGGGTTCTCGGTCCGTATGCGATATTATCATACACACTCATCGGGAACGGATTCGGCTTCTGGAATACCATGCCGACCTTCTTACGAAGCAGATTCACATCCATATCCTTATAAATATCCACACCGTCCAGTGTTACCTGTCCGGTAATCTTACAACCTTCCACCAGATCGTTCATCCGGTTTAACGACTTTAATAAGGTCGACTTTCCACATCCGGATGGTCCGATAAAGGTACTGATCTGCTTTTCCGGAAGTTCCAGATTGATATTTTTCAAGGC
>CABQJA010000104.1 GCA_902464345.1 uncultured Clostridium sp. | reverse complement strand
TGTTAAAATAGTTAAATACAAGAAATGAATGTGCATATACGATAGCATGTAGAAGTGTATGGTGTAACTGATAACATGAGAAAGTATATGAAGTAACATGAAGCAACAGATAACATGAAGCATACACAGAGATAAAGGAGCGAATGCGACCCAGGGGGAACGGGCACACAGAAGAGGAATCAGGAGGTGTTTTGTATGGGTAAACGGATATTGGTAGTAGATGATGATTTAATGTGTCTGAAGACGGTTCAGAAGTATCTGACGGAAGGTTCTTATGAAGTGCTTGGAGCGTTGTCAGGCATGCAGGCGATTCACATGGCAGAGGAGACGAAGTTTGATCTTCTTCTGCTGGATATAGAGATGCCGGGAATGAGCGGATTTACGACGCTGGAACAGCTGCGGAAGCTGCCGGATGGCAAGCGGTTTCCGGTGATCTTTTTCACCGGCAGACAGGATCGGGATACGGTGAAATGCTGTGCGGCAGCGGGAGCGGAAGGCTATATTGCGAAGCCGATTGAGAAGCATACCCTGCTGGCAAGGGTGAAAGAGGTATTTGACCGGTTGCCGGAGCGCTCTGAGAAGAAGACACTGTTGATTCTGGATCAGAACATGGAACAGCTGAAGAAGCGGAAGCTGGAGCTGGTAGACAGCTACCGGGTAATCGGGATTACCAGTCTGCGGCAGGGAGAGGATTACTTCTCATCCCATGAAGCGGATCTGATTCTTCTGAGTGAGGAGATGTTATTTCAGGAGGGGGCAGAGGAATTTCGGAAGCTGAAAGGGCTGCCGGCAGCGGCGAAGGCGAAGATTCTGCTGCTGGGAGACGGGCAGGAGCCGAAACAGGGACTGGATCTGCCGGATCTGGGCGTTGACGAGTATCAGCCCGCTGATGTGTCTGCAGAGGGACTGCAGAAAGCACTGAAAGAAATATAGATTAGAGGTATAATTTTTATGTATTTTGTTATGTTATGCATACTGGCAGGTCTGGGAGCCGGAATCGTAACCGGACTGGCGGGCCTGTCAGCAGCGGTTGTCATTACTCCGTTGCTGGTTTCCTTAGGGGGAATGGATTCCTATGATGTGGTGGCTATTTCACTGGCATCCGATGTTCTGGCATCTGCGATCTCCGCATTTACATATTATAAAAATAAGAACATTGACATTAAGCGCGGCCTGATCATTTTAGGGCCGGCGTTTCTGTTTACGGTTGCCGGAAGCTACGTCGGCTATAAGTTCTCGATCGTGACACCGGATGGAATCGGACTGTATTCCATGTTGGCAACGACCTATCTGGGACTGAAGTTTATCATCAGTCCGATTACGGTAGAGAAGACCAGTAAGGTAAAGAAGCATCGGAAATGGCTTCAGATCGCATTATCAATCGGATCCGGAGTGGTGATCGGACTGATCTGCGGATTTGCAGGAGCCGGTGGCGGAGCCATGATGTTGTTCGCATTGACGGTGTTGCTCGGCTATGACTTGAAAACAGCAGTCGGCACCAGCACCATGATCATGACGATCATTGCTCTGACCGGTGCAACGAGCCACTATATCATGGGCTGTAAAATGTATCCGATGGCAATGGCTATCTGTGTGATATCTACGATCATCGGAGCAGCGTGGGCGGCAAGATTTGCCAACAAATGCGAAGAAAAGCGTCTGAATCGGACAGTCGGGATTATTCTGACGATCCTTGGTGTTATCACATTTGTTGTAAAGGTCGTACCGGCATCATAAATAAAATTTAACCAGCATTTACCTGTTATATCATGTTTGAAATTCGGGATACTATTCTCAGATGATGAATTTGAAATAAGTAGTTCCGGAGGTAACATTATGCAACAGCAAAAAGGAAGACAAAGCCTTGCATTTGACAATCCTCCCTGCATTCGAAGTGCAGCTTCTGTCGTAGGACAGAAGGAAGGAGAAGGTCCTTTGCAGGCTTTTTTTGATCGGATCGTTGAGGACCCGACGGTTGGACAGGAGTCGTGGGAGGAAGGAGAAAGTGAGCTGATCAGACAGGCCTGTCAGCTAGCAATTGAGAAGGCAGGCTTAAAGCGGCAGGATATCCGGTATGTATTTGCCGGTGATCTGCTGGGACAGCTGATTGCATCCACGTTCGGTGTTAAGGATATGGATATTCCGTTGTTCGGATTGTATGGTGCCTGCTCAACGGCCGGTGAGGCATTATCACTGGGGGCCATGACGGTAGCAGCAGGCTATGCGCAGAATGTACTGGCGGCAGCATCCAGTCATTTCGGAAGTGCGGAGAAACAGTTCCGGTTTCCGCTGGAATATGGCAACCAGAGACCGTTAAGTGCCACCTGGACGGTGACGGGAAGCGGTGCATTTGTTCTGTCGGATGATCCGGAGGGAGAAATTGTAATTCCGGGGATCACGACTGGGACGGTGACGGATTATGGCGTACGGGATTCCATGAATATGGGAGCTGCAATGGCTCCGGCTGCGGCAGCGGTCATTTATCAGCATTTACAGGATTTCGGACGCACGCCGAAGGATTATGACCGGATCATTACCGGAGATCTGGGTAAGGTCGGAAAAGGAATCCTGATCAAGCTGTTAAATGATAATGGGTATGATATTCTGGATGAGCATATGGACTGTGGAATTGAGATCTATGATAACAGTGAACAGGATACACACAGTGGAGGCTCCGGCTGCGGATGCTCCGCCGTTACGCTGGCCGGTTATATATTGGACAAATTAAGAAAACGGGAGTGGAACCGGGTGCTGTTTGTACCGACAGGGGCTTTATTATCGACAGTCAGCTTTAATGAGGGACAGACAGTCCCGGGAATTGCACATGCCGTTATGATTGAGAATCGGGGGTGCAGATAATATGAATTATGTATGGGCGTTTCTGATTGGAGGAGGAATCTGTGTACTGGCACAGATTCTGATGGATACGACGAAAATGCTGCCGGGTCGGGTGATGGTGACGCTGGTGTGTGTCGGAGCGGTTCTTGGAGCACTGGGACTTTATGAACCATTGCTTAAGTTCGCCGGTGGCGGTGCATCTGTTCCGTTAAGCGGATTTGGATATAATCTGTGGAAGGGGATTAAGGAAGCCGTGGATCAGGATGGATTTATCGGACTGTTTCGCGGAGGCTTCCGCATGGCAGCGGTAGGAACCTCTTCAGCTTTGATCTTTTCCTATCTAGCCTCGCTGATCTTCCAGCCGAAAATGAAGAAGTAGACAACAATGAAATAGATCCCGGGTACTATTTCTTCATATAGATCATAAAAAAGGCACGCAGCAATGATGCTGCGTGCCTTCTTCTGTCGCAGATGTGAATCTGCTGACAGAAATATATGAATGGATTTTGATTCTTTCTTAACGGATTCTCCACAGATAACGCTGGCGCTGTGCCCGGGGTGTCTGAACCTCCGGTGCCGGTTCGGAAGTATCCGTGGAAGTCTCAGTTGTTGACTCCGTCGGAGCTGCTGTCTCGGTAGAGGTTGGAGCCTCCGTGGTTGAGGTGCTTCCGGTTGCGGTGAACTTAACGGTAATGCTGTGGTTTTCGTTTACATTCTTAAAGGTATAGCTTGAAACAGCACCCTTACTCTGACCATCCACTAAAACATCCGCAATGGCATATCCGGTTGCCGGTGTAATGTAGAAGGTCTTGCTTCCGCCCTTTGGTACTTTACAGCTTGCTGTGATCGTGCCACCGGTTCCGTTTACACTGGAAGTGATCGTGTAAGAATCCGATTCGGTTGCTTCCTCTGTCGTAGTACCGGCAGGATGGATCGGACAGGTCTGGGTGTCAAAGCCATCCGGAATACCCTTATCCTGGAATGCATATGGAATATAGATGCTGCCATCCTCCTGACGGAAGAATGTCAGTGCATATTTCTCCGGACAATTCTCGGTTGCAGGGAGATTTGATTCTGCACACATATCAATGACTTCCATACCACAGGTTTCGGTCGGAACGGTACCGACTGCGAAGTATTCGGTCTTGGTCTCGCAGCCTTCCTTCGGTAACAGGCCGGTTGTCTTGCAGACGGTAGCACTTGTGATGCCGTCGACCTTCGGGAAGTCTTTGATCTCCTGACCTTCCAGTTCTACGATCTGCTGCATGATCTTGGACCACATACGTTCATGCAGAGAACCGCTTCCGCTTGGCAGGGAGGTGTTAATATCATAGCCCAGCCAGATAGAAGCTGTATAGTAAGGTGTGGATCCGCAGAACCACAGGTCATAATCCTTGGAAGATGTACCGGTCTTACCGGATACAGGCATGCCGCTTGATAATGCACACGGGCCACCGGTACCGGATGTGATAACATCCTTCATTGCATTGTTGATCAGCCATGCGGTTGTTGGCTGCATGATCTGTTTGGTTTCCGGCTGGTTGTCGATCAGGACATTTCCGTCATGATCCAATACCTTTGTGTAGAAAATAGGCTCTACATAGACGCCGGTGTTTGCGATGGAAGCATAAGCAGCAGTAATCTCCAGATTGGTAACACCGTTTGTGATACCACCTAAGGCCAGAGACTGCTGGATATCTGAATAAACAGTGCCATCCGCATAGGTCTCGGATTCTACCAGTGTGGTAAATCCCATATTCATCAGATAATCGAAACCAAGCTGCGGTCCGATATCGGTAATGGTCTTAACTGCGATAACGTTCATGGAATCACGGATCGCATCCCGGATGGAATTGAACCCGCGGTAACTGTCACCCCACCAGTTCGCAACCGGCCGGCCGCCATCATAAGTAAACGGTGCATCCTCATAAGTGGTTGCCAGCGTCTTGCCGGCTGCATCCAGGGCAGGAACGAAGGCTGCCAGTACCTTAAAGCAGGAACCGGGCTGACGGGCAGAATCGGTTGCACGATTTAAGGTTAAATCACCCTTCTTGTCACCACGTCCACCGACGATTGCTTTTACATAACCGGTCGACTGATCCATCAGTGTAAAGGAAATCTGTGGCTGGATCGTTGTATCATAGCTTTCGACAGCATACGGATAATCCGGATTTTCCGCCATCATATCTGCTTTGAACTCATCCGCTGCGGCACGGGCCTCCTCCTCACTGCTATAAATCAGAGAGTAGTTATTGTTACCGGTCTTTTCCTTGAAATGCTTTAACAGATGATTGGTACTGAAGTTAATAACGTTCTGATCATCATCCATCAGAGATAACTGGTAGGACAGGGATACCTGCGTGGATGCAGGATAATTGTCCGGGTCATTTAATACGGTATCACAGATGTTCTGAATATCGGCATCCTGTGTGATATATACGGATAAACCGCCGGCATATACCAGGTTGGATGCATCCTTCTTGGAATAGCCGTACTCATTGATCAGCTGATCCATTAAGGCATTGATTACGGAATCCACGAAATAGGAATTGGCAGATGCATTTTCCGCATTGGTATCATGCGTTAACTCAACTCTGGAGTATACATCATCCGCACATGCGGCTTTGAATTCGGCATCATCGATATATCCCTGATCCAGCATATAATCCAGAACGGTCTGACGACGCTTTGCGTTCTGGTCCGGATGCAGGGCCGGGTCATATTTGGAAGGGTTCTGGGTAATGGCTGCGATAACCGCACATTCGGAGACCGTAAGCTCGGACATTTCCTTGCCGAAGTAGGTCTTGGTAGCGGTCTCTACACCATGACAGCCCTCACCTAAGTAAATACTGTTTAAATAATATTCCAGGATTTCTTCCTTGCTCAGACGTTTCTCCAGTTCGATCGCAAGGTACTGTTCCTGGATCTTACGTTTCAGAGAGTCCAGCTTGGTATCCTCATTCATACCAACGTTGAAAACTTCATTCTTGATCAGCTGCTGTGTAATGGTACTGGCACCCTGATTGAAATGGAATCCGTTCCGAACACCCTCGTAAGCGGCACGGAAAATACCACGCATATCAATACCGTTATGCTGCCAGAAACGTTCATCCTCAATGGCAACAAAGGCATTCCGCAAATTCTCCGGAATCTCATCATAGGATACGTATTCACGGTTGGAATTGATACTGGAAAGCGTTGTTACCAGATTTCCGTTCTGATCATAAACGCAGGTCTGGAAGCCTTCCGGTACAACGTTGATGTCATCAATGCTCGGTGCATCATCCAGAACTCCGTTGAACATACCGAGTCCGGCACCGATGCAAACGGCAACAAAAGCAATAATGCAGATTAAAAATCCCTTGAAAACAGAGACCTTCGCTTTTTCTTTATTCTTGCTGGCTTTTGAAACCAGATGTTTCTGTTTCTTAATCGTTTCATTTTTATTAAAGTTCATGAAAGCGCCTCCTTTATCCCGTCCATTATATCAAATACTATTATTGAAATAAAGAAAAACTTTGTATCACCTGGGATTATTCACAAATTCGAAAGAAATTATACAGAATGAATTGCACCGGGCGCAGAATCCGGTTATACTGGGAAAAGATTGAAAAAGACCGGATAAAACGGTGTGACAGAAGGGAATCTGTATGGAAGAATATTTAGCTCTGGTGGAAGCCGGACAGGATGAGATCACAGAGAAGAAATCAAGATTTATAGGCTATGCAATGCCGGTAGAATCCGAAGAGGAGGCACTGGCGGCGGTAGAGAAGATTAAGAAGAAGCATTATGATGCCAGACATAACTGCTATGCGTTTTCAATCGGGACGGGGCCGCAGCCGCTGCTCCGGTTCTCGGATGACGGAGAACCGCAGGGCACGGCAGGCAAGCCGATTCTGGAAGTGATCGGCGGAAGCGGTGTCCGGAATGTCTGTATTGTGGTGACACGGTATTTTGGCGGGACACTTCTGGGAACCGGAGGACTGGTCCGGGCATATACCGAAGCGGCAAAGGCGGCACTGGCAGCTGGAGTGGTGAAGAAGCGGCGGCCGATGATCCGGGCGAGACTCGGTATGGATTACGGAGATCTGGGGAAACTACAGTATCTGATCGCACAGGAGGATGCGGCTATTGCCGATACGATCTACGAGGATCGGGTGACGCTCCTTGTGGATGTGTATGCACCTGACTATGAGCGGTTTGTCAAAGCGGTCACAGAGGCGACCGGTGCCAGAGTTCCGGTAGAAAAATTAGAAGAATTCTTTGGTTAAAGAAGCTTTTTCTTGCCAAGCAACGCACTCTATGATAGAATGTAACGCGTTGAAAAAGAGAGAAATGTAGATTTATAATAAGGAAAGAAGGCAATTTATGAAAATCGCAAGAGAGGATATCCGGAATGTTGCAATTATCGCTCACGTTGACCATGGTAAGACAACCCTGGTGGATGAGCTGTTAAAGCAGAGTGGTGTGTTCCGGGAAAATCAGGAAGTAGCAGAGCGTGTAATGGATTCCAATGATATTGAGCGAGAGAGAGGTATTACGATTCTGTCTAAGAATACGGCAGTTATGTATGGTGATACCAAGATCAATATTATTGATACTCCGGGACATGCAGATTTCGGTGGAGAAGTAGAACGTGTCCTGAAAATGGTAAATGGCGTTATTCTGGTGGTAGATGCATTTGAGGGTGCAATGCCACAGACGAAATTCGTATTAAAGAAAGCGCTGGAACTGGATTTAAGTGTAATTGTCTGTATTAATAAGATTGACCGTCCGGAAGCGAGACCGGCAGAGGTTGTGGATGAGGTGCTGGAGCTTCTGATGGATCTGGATGCAAGTGAGGAGCAGCTGGATTGTCCGTT
>CABQJA010000103.1 GCA_902464345.1 uncultured Clostridium sp. | reverse complement strand
TTAAAAAATGTCAGAAAAGACATTGCCAGTACATCATCCGAGCCAACCCCGACAAATACCTGGGATGAATCTACCTTATGATACTGTGCGATCGCCTCTACCAGTGCACTGGCTGTCGGATCCGGATATAACCGCAGATCATCCAGATTCTCATGAATCTCATTCACCTTCGGTGACGGCGGATACGGATTTTCATTCGTATTTAATTTCACAATTCCTGTTTCCTTCGGCTGCTCTCCCGGTGTATATGGTTCTACCTGTCGGATGTTCTCTCTCCACTGATTCATGCTCTGTCCTTCTTTCTGTCTGTTTTATCTAGGTGTATGGTAGCACAAATCGTTTTAAAATTCCATTCTTTCCACGATTTTTTTTGAACAGCAAAAGGAACCCAGTCCTGCTGCCAGAGTGAGCACACCGGCCAGAATACAGGCTTCGACAGGCCGTACAGACCGGATCATCTGCTCCATTGCATCTGCCAGGACCTGGTTATGTTTCATCAGAAACGGAATCCCCATTGCCAGCAGATAAGCGGCTCCCAATATAATCATAATTTTTTCCTTTTCCGCACCATATTTCAAACGTACCGGAATCAAAATTTCAAGATATACCCAGTTTAACAATAACATTGCAAGCATCTGTAAGCCAAAATCCCCGCTCCATATCTGCTCTCTCCGGATAGCAGATACTCCTAAGATAATCGCTCCGCTCCCAAGCCAGCCGACTATACTCAGCATAGCGGTAAACAGATATTTCTCCATAACATATTCTTTTCGTTCGATCGGAAGTATAAAAATATACGGGTAACCATGATCATATTCATCATAACTGAGTGTATTTATGGCAAACATAGATGCTGTAAATGTAAGATATCCTACTATAAATGCCTCGTTCATCCCACTTATGATCATAAAGATTCCAATTGCAAGAATCAGGATCATTGATTTTCCCTGATTTTTAATTGTCAGAAAGTCCTTTATTAATAATCCGCTCATACTCTGTCACCTCGAATCATATACATGATAATATCGTCAATCGACACCTTCTCCGCTATGATATCCGGATAATTTTCATGATAATACTGAATCTGATCCGTCAGACAATCCACCTCATATGTTTCCTTCATTTTGCGGATCAAATACTTTTTCTCAAGCTTTTGATACTGCTGTTCCGTAACCTTTAAGACTCCATACCGGCCAAGTAACCGGTCCGTATCCTCATGAAGCAGGATTTTTCCTTCATAAATCAGATATATCTCATCGCATAATCCTTCCAAATCACCGGATATATGGGAGCTGATTAAAACCGAACGTCCTCCCGGTTCCATATAATCCCTGATCCGGTCAAGTAATTCATTTCTGGATATAACATCCAGACCGGCTGTCGGCTCATCCAGGACCAACAACTCCGCATCATAAGACATGGCCAGCAGAAGATATAGCTTTGCCCGCATTCCGGTTGAAAACTCTTTTATCTGTTTCTGCATCGGCAGCTGAAAATGTTTGCATTGCTTCCGAAATTCTTCCTCATGAAAAGATGGATAAAATTTTTTCATAATTCTACAGATATCGGAGACTGTATAATAACCACTGAATCCGGAATCTGCAAGTACAGCTCCGATCTTCTCGCGTTCTTCTTTCCTCCACTCTTCTATCTCTCTGCCATCTGCCAGAATTTCTCCCTCGTCAGGTGAACACAGCCCAAGGATTGCTTTCATCGTAGTACTTTTTCCCGCACCATTCGGTCCGACAAATCCGATGATCCGTCCTTCCGGTATTTTGATTGAGCAATCCAATTGAAATTCACGATATTGCTTTTTTATATTCACATCTAAATTCATGTCAGTTCCTCCAAAATCAACTGATATAACTCCTGCAATTCCTGCCGGTTCATGCCACAGCTTCTCCCTTTTTGAACAGCCTGTTCCAGAAGTTGTTCTACTTCTTTTTTCTTCTCTTCCAATATCAGCTCCTGATTCGCATTCGTCACAAAACTGCCTTTTCCATGAACAGTAATAATAAATCCTGCCGCTTCCAGTTCATCATATGCCTTCTTCACTGTCAGCATACTAACTCGCAGATCCTTTGCCAGAGTCCGGACAGATGGTAACAATGTGTCCTCTTTCAGCGTTCCATTCATAATATTTTCTTTAATCTGAATGACTATCTGCTCATATATCGGTTGAAAAGAAGAATTATTAATTACTATATTCATAACTGCCTCCTTGCATAACAGTATATAACAGTGTGTAACTGTTGTCAACTGTTATATACTGTTTGTTTCTTTATTATAAAAACACCCTGTAAGCATCAAGCATAACCTGCTACTTACAGGGTGTGTAGTTATTCTTATATCGTCTATATATGGCTCTGCAGCTCATGCAGCTTCCGTCTGATCGCATCATATGCCTCCTCCGGTGTCCTGCAGCTCTGCACTGCCAGCTCCATCGGACAGCTGCCTGTGTTTGCACGATTGCGGATCGTAGCTGTTGTGACATCATGGATAGCTGTAATCCCATGCTGTGAAAGGATCTCAATAGCCCCCTGGCTCATCACCTGTGCATATACCTCCTGAACATCCAGCAGAATATACAGATATGCAGCTGCACTTCCTACAATCCGGTCTGCTGCCGCATAGCCCTTGAAATGCTTTCCGGCATCTATCCATTTCATTAACGGAAGCACCCCATGCTCCTGACTGAACTGGCAGTCATCCTCCTTTTTCAATACACAGGTATATGCCTCGTTCGCCAATAACAGCTCCTTCGCCTGTGTCAGATTATTCGTGTGCGCCTGTTTCATAATTACCTCCGCGTTCAATTCTGTAAACGAGTAACGGAAGCAGGGTCCACTGTAAGATCAGTCCCGGAATGCCTGCAATAATACTGTTCCAGATCACTGCTGTATGAATGGCCGCATTCCCCAGCAGATAAACAGATACTAAAATTGCAGCGGCACGTACCGCACGTCCGCCAACCTGTGCCAGCAATACCTTTGCGATCGTCGGCATCTTGGTATTCCGTAACAATCCGGCAAACAGCCCGTACATGCATAATTCAATCATCATAAATGGCAGCATGGCAGGTCCCGGCATTGCAGTTAAACCAAAGCTGACCAGCGGGCTCAATAATCCTGCGATTGCTCCTGCATAAGGACCGGCAATTAAGCCTACCAGCAGAATCGGCAGATGCATCGGCAGAAACGTTTCTCCTAATGCAGTTCCCATATTGGATACCATACCTACAACATGAAATAACTGTGGAAGTACCACAGCAGCTGCAATAGCTCCGATTGTAGCAAGTACCTGTTTCTTTACTGACAGTTTTCCAATTCCATATGTTTTTGTTCCCTGATTATTCATTCTGTTTCCACCTTTCATCTTATTTTAAATCATCATGGTAATTATATGATATTTCATTTCATCGGACAAGGGCTTCCGGGATTGAAAATTCAAAAAATATCCTTCCGTCCTATTTTTTCAAATACTGATCATCGGATCAGAGACACCGCAGCATCTCTTCTCTTAACACTTCAACCCGGATTGGCTTGGCTATATGGCCATCCATACCTGCTTCTTTGGCTGCCCGCCTGTCTTCCTCAAACGCATTCGCCGTCACAGCAATGATCGGCACAGTGGCAAGTGCCGGATTTTCCAGTGCCCGGAACTGCTCCGGAGATTTCTCATCCGGTTCCTGTGTTTTTAGATCTTCCTCCGTACCGGTCTTAAATGTAAACGTAAATATAAACTCGGTTCCCTTTCCCTGCTCACTCTGACAGGTAATACTGCCACCCATCTGGTCAACGAGGTGCTTGGTGATCGCAAGTCCGAGACCGGAGCCTTCGATTCCGGTTACAATACTGCTCTGCTCCCGTTCAAAGGCATTAAATACACGCGAAAGGAACTCCGGACTCATTCCGATTCCGGTATCCTGAATTCTGCACTGATAGGTTGCATATCCGGGCTCCGCCGCAATCTGCGTAACCTCATATAAGATACTGCCACCTTCCGGTGTATACTTAATCGCATTGTTGACCAGATTTAACTCGATCTGATTCATCCGCAACTGGTCATAGAAGGCAATCTCATCCTGTATATCACATTTGATCTGAAAATCCAGCTTTTTCTTTCGAACCTCTGCATGGAAAATGCATTCTGAATTCTTCATAGCCGTCGGTATATGATAGGCCTGAATATTCATCTCCGTCTTTCCGCTTTCGATCCGTGCCATATCCAGAACATCATTGATCAGCTTTAGCAGATGTTCTCCGGAAACATTGATCTTCTTCAGGCAATCCGATACCTTCTCCGGATTATCCAGATATTTCTCCGCCATATTGGAAAAGCCCATGATCGCATTCATCGGTGTCCGGATATCATGCGACATATTAAACAGGAATGTACTTTTAGCTCTGTTCGCCGCTTCTGCCGCATCTCTGGCCTGTTCCAGTTCCAGTGTTGCCCGGATCTCATCATCTATGCATCGGGTCATGGAGATACTGTATATCTCCCCAGCTTCATTCTGCGTCAGGATATTTCTGGTCTCCATCCAGTGAACAACACCGTCATCACCGGTCTGGCGGGTACGCTGGATCAGCTCCCGCTTCCCCTGCTCATATGCCGCTATCTGTGCCGTCCGGCTCATAACCCGGAGCAGATTCTCATAATCCGACTCAAACGGTATCGTCTCCTTTAAGCTCTCCATCAGGTCATCCATAGACGTCTCAACCAACTCTCCCGGTCGCACCAGGCCATTATTATATACGACCTTCGCCAGATTTTTGGTCAGTTTCTCCTCCAGAATAAACGGATATACCGTACTGGCCGCTGACACGATCAGCTCCATACTGGTCTTCTGCTTTATATTCTCTTTTACGACCTCCGTAATATCCCGGATTCCGATCAGTATATGAGCCTCTTTTTCATCCTTCCGGCTGAGCGTAAACTTCTCCTGTACCCGTCGTTCCTCTTTCTCATAAATCGCATTATATTCGATATAAAAGTCCTTTTGCTCTGCCAGCAACTCTTTTAACACCGGAAGTCTCGTAGCCTCGATAAACCGCTGCCGGTCCTCTTCTACAATAAATTCCCGCGCATAGCTTTCAATACAATGGGTATAATCATAATTTCCACCGGTCCAGTCTCTGAGCGTTTCACCCGCAAAGATCCGGAACTGCTCCTCGATCTCCGTATCCAGATTCACATCGATCAGACATATGTAATCATCCGAAACACTTTGCAGCAAAGCCGCCACACGGTTTCTGCCGGCCTCCTCGTTCTCAAAGACCCGACGTTTCTTCATGGAATAGATAAACTGTGCAATAAACCACAGGAGTAACAGAATAAATACTCCCATCACAAAGAGTTCATCATTATTAACCTTGTCTACACTTTCCCTGGTTGCTTCTGATGGAAATACCTGGAACAGTACCCACCTTGTATTCTGAATCGGTATAATATACCCAACGGATTGTCCCTTATGTCCGTTAAAGGAATACTTTGTCTTTGTACCGTTGGAAACCGCCTGTTGCACAGCTTCCCGGTCATCCGCATTTATATATTGCATAAACTCGCTGATATTCGCAATATCCAGTGTTCCTTCACCCTCATATCTGCCAAGAACCGCTCCGTTTCTTGATAACAGCATGGTATCCGCCGGATAACCATATAAATCCGTCTTCAGAATATCCGAAACGGTCTGTTCATTCAGATAGCCCACCATAACGCCACAAATCGTATCGTTATAGTATATCGGTGCATAGAATCCGATCAGACATTCACCGCTTACACGGGATTCCCGAAGATAGGTAATTCCACTGCTTCCCCGCATTCCTTCTATAAAATAATCCCGGTCGATTACATTGGCTACCTTGCCGTCACTGGCATAGGTTTCTCCCTTTGTATTTACAAACCGGATCCAGTCAAATCCGGAGGACTGCTCCAGATCTGCCAGATTTTTAAGATTCACCTGCGATGAATCATCCATTGATTTTCCGTATAAATCTGCAATTGATACGATTGCATTTCTTTTATCTGCCAATATATCACTGATATGCTGTGATGTTCTGCCTGAGAGTTCACGTATATACTGATCTACCATCTGCATCTGTCTTGCGTAATTCTCCCGGTGGGCCAACATCATCACCGCAAAGAATCCCAGCATCAACATAACCAGATTGGCAATCATGTGTTTATTTAATTATCGTTCTCTCATCGGCAGCCTCTGGTTTTATTCCATCTCGTTCATTTTACTTAACTTCGCTGCCTGATCTGCTGCTATGCACGCATCAATAATCTCCTGAATATCTCCGTTCATAATCTTATCCAGCTTATAAAGGGTCAGGTTAATCCGGTGATCTGTCACACGTCCCTGCGGGAAGTTATAGGTCCGGATCTTTTCCGAACGATCTCCGGTTCCGATCTGACTTCTTCTGGCCTCAGCCTCTGCATCATGCTGCTTCTGCTGCTCCAGATCGTATAATTTCGCACGGAGTAATGCAAATGCCTTCTCTTTATTCTGCAGCTGTGATTTCTCGGTCTGACTGTAAATCACAATACCGGTCGGATAATGGGTCAGACGAACTGCAGAGTCCGTAGTATTGACACACTGTCCACCGTTTCCGGATGCACGCATAACGTCAATTCGGATATCCTTCTCGTTGATCTCTACATCGACATCCTCTGCCTCCGGCATAACTGCCACCGTGATCGTGGACGTATGGATTCTTCCGCCGGACTCTGTCTCCGGTACACGCTGTACACGGTGTACACCGGACTCATATTTCATGAAGGAATATGCACCATCACCGGTAATCATAAATGTTACACTCTTCATACCGCCGATTCCGATTTCCTCGCATTCCATAAGCTCTACCTTCCAGCGCTTACTCTCGGCATAATGCACATACATCCGGTAAATCTCTGCGGCAAACAATGCAGCCTCATCACCGCCGGCACCGGCACGGATCTCTACGATTACATTCTTATCATCATTCGGATCCTTCGGAAGCAGGAGAATCTTTAAATCCTGCTCGCATTTTGCAACGGTCTCCTTAGCGGATGCCAGCTCTTCCTTTGCCAGCTCCCGCATTTCCTCATCCGGCTCATTCATCATAGCCAGACTGTCCTCGATCGTCTGCTTTGCATCCTTATATTCCTTATACTTCTCTACTAATGGTGTCAGATTGCTGTACTCCTTCATCAGCTTCCGATACCGATCCTGATTGTTTGCTATTTCCGGGGAATTTAATTCCTCCTGAATCTCCTCATAACGTACTAATATATCTTCCAAATGGTCAAACATAATAAACCTCCTGCTTATTGTTCTGCTTTATCTTACTTTTCTGCCAATCACAACCCGATCCAGTCCGGCATAATCCTGCCTTACCTGAATCTGTTCAAATCCGGCATCTACAAGTATCTTCCGGACGTCTTCTGCTTGATCAAATCCAATTTCAAATAATACATAGCCCTCATCCTCTAAAAACTGTGGTGCTTCCTTCGCAATCCTTCTGTAAAATACCAGACCGTCCTCGGCCCCGTCCAGAGCCAGTCTTGGCTCATGTTCCCGTACCTCCGGCATCAGGGTATCCACTACCCGGCTTGGTATATAAGGCGGATTGGACAGGAGAAGCCGATATTTCTTTCCCTGTACACCCTCAAACAGATCTCCCTGACAGAGCTTCACATCTGCCTGAAGAGCATCCGCATTTTTCTCTGCAATCCGAAGTGCGGCTTCCGATAGATCCGTTAATGTCAC